>NZ_JBALNY010000182.1:0-13860 GCF_036962145.1 Bacillus sp. JJ1764
AGATAAAGCAGCTATTTTTGAAGCGCATCTTCTTGTCTTAAGTGACCCTGAATTAAATTCCCCAATCGAGGATAAAATCCAATCCGAAAAAGTAAATGCAGAATCAGCGTTAAAAGAAACAGCAGATATGTTTGTTATGATGTTTGAACAAATGGACAATGAGTATATGAAGGAACGTGCAGCTGATATTCGTGATGTCACAAAGCGCGTGTTATCTCACTTACTAGGCGTCCAATTACCGAACCCAAGCATGATCGCAGAAGAGGTTATTATTGTGGCAGAGGATTTAACTCCATCAGATACTGCACAATTAAACCGAGATTTTGTGAAAGGTTTTACAACTAATATTGGAGGCCGTACTTCACATTCTGCCATCATGGCACGTTCGTTGGAAATCCCTGCTGTTGTAGGAACGAAATCAGCTACTGAGGAAATCAATAATGGTGACCTTGTCATTGTTGACGGATTAAAGGGAGAAGTACATATCAATCCGACACCTGAAGTAGTGGCACAATATCGTAAAATCCATGAAGATTATGAAACTCAAAAAGCAGAATGGGCAAAATTAGTGAATGAGCCTACTGTATCTGCAGACGGTCACCATGTTGAACTAGCTGCAAACATCGGGACTCCAAATGATTTAAAAGGTGTTATTGCCAATGGTGGCGAAGCAGTTGGATTATATCGTACCGAGTTCCTTTATATGGGCAGAGACCAGCTTCCAACAGAAGAGGAACAGTTTGAGGCGTATAAAGCTGTTTTAGAAGGAATGAACGGTAAACCAGTTGTTGTCCGTACACTGGATATTGGCGGAGACAAAGAGCTCCCATATTTGGAATTACCTAAAGAAATGAATCCTTTCTTAGGCTTCCGTGCGATTCGTTTATGTTTAGAAGAGCAGGGAATCTTCAGAACACAACTGCGTGCATTGCTGCGTGCAAGCATCTATGGTAACTTAAAAATTATGTTCCCAATGATTGCAACTCTAGATGAGTTCAGGGATGCAAAAGCCATTCTTGAAGAAGAAAAACAAAACCTTCAAGCAGAAGGTCAAAAAGTATCTGACAAGATTGAACTCGGAATCATGGTAGAAATCCCTTCAACTGCGGTACTTGCTGACCAATTTGCTAAAGAAGTTGACTTCTTCAGTATTGGTACCAATGATTTAATTCAATATACTATGGCTGCTGACCGTATGAATCAACGTGTATCCTATTTATATCAGCCTTACAGCCCATCTATATTAAGATTGGTTAAAATGGTTATTGATGCGGCCCATGCTGAAGGAAAATGGGCAGGAATGTGTGGAGAAATGGCAGGAGATGAAACAGCTATTCCTGTTTTACTAGGATTAGGACTTGATGAATTTTCCATGAGTGCTACTTCTATCTTAAAAGCACGTTCTTTAATCAAGAACTTGAACAAAGCAGATATGGAATCATTAGCACAAAAGGTGTTAAATATGCAAACGACTGGACAAGTTGTTGAAGCTGTTAATGCAGCAATTAAATAACGTTTTTACCTATTAAAGAACCGATTTCAATTATCGGTTCTTTTTTTCTAAGTTTTCACTCTATTTATTGTATAATATAGAATAGTGCTAAGTAGAGA
The DNA here is from genome assembly GCF_036962145.1 of Bacillus sp. JJ1764. Lineage (NCBI taxonomy): Bacteria > Bacillati > Bacillota > Bacilli > Caryophanales > Bacillaceae > Bacillus > Bacillus sp. JJ1764. Next base: position 1,612 of record NZ_JBALNY010000182.1, read on the forward strand.
GGGGTTATTATACTTATGGATTTGAATTTAAAAGGTAAAACAGCTTTAGTTGCCGCATCAAGCCAGGGATTAGGCTTTGCGATTGCCGAACAATTAGTGAGAGAAGGGGCAAACGTCATGATTTCTGGACGTGAAGAGGACAAGCTCCTGAAAAAGGTAAAGGAATTAGAAGCGATTGGTCCAGGAAAGGCTGCCTTTCAGACAGCAAACATAACAAAGGTAGAGGATCTTAAACAGCTTGTTACCAAAACTGTAGAAAGATTTGGTAGTATTCAGTTACTGGTTAATAATGCAGGTGGGCCGCCTGCTGGTTCATTTGAGGACTTGAATGATGAGGCATGGCAGGCATCGTTTGAATTAAATTTATTATCCTATGTTCGCTTAATAAGAGAAGCATTACCCTACTTAAAGCAGCACGGCGGTAAAATCCTAAATATCGCTTCCTCTTCTATTAAAGAACCGATTCCGGGATTAATCCTATCGAATACTTTCCGGACTGGTATTATCGGTCTTTCCAAGACTCTTGCTTCTGAATTGGCTTCCTATAATATTTTGATAAATACTTTAGCACCTGGCAGAATTGCCACGGATCGCGTTAAACACTTAGATCAAATTAATGCTGACAGACAAGGTGTCTCCATTGAGGCCATTGAAGCACAGGTTAAAGCAGGAATACCGTTAAAGCGATATGGAACACCAGAGGAATTTGCGAGTGTCGCTGTTTTCTTATTGTCAGATGCCAATTCCTATATGACAGGAAGTGCATTTCTCGTCGACGGAGGAATGGTAAAGTCAATCTAGAACTTTTCCCCTCAATTAACCTCCATTAACGTTTATTACCAATATTTTTTGTCTATGGTAAACATATAAGGGAGGGTTAAACATGCAAAAAAATATTCGAGTAGCGTTGGTTTTGACTGTTACAATGTTAATGAGTGGCTGTGGAATGTTGATTTCAAATGAGTTAATTGTAAATAGGTATGCAGATACCTTACTAACAAAAAATAATGAACTTCAATTTCGGTTTCGGATTAATGATGAACTTTTAGAAGGAACCCAATCATTATACAAAGTAAAGATCACCATCCATGATGAAAAATTAGCTGCCGCAATTGGTAAGTCGGAAATCATTTATGGTGAAGACCAAGTACGCAACGGCGAATATTTGGATGTGGGTGAAAAAGATGAAAAATATATTTTTATGGACCCGATACCATTAAAAAAAGATTTACATATTCATGAACTTGAGACGATGATTGAGAAGAATCATGCGGTTTCGATTGAAGTCTTTAATAATGAAGAGGTATTTGGCCGAGTTTATCTCACTAATTTTTCATCAGAACTATAGAAGAATCTTGTTGACCGGGGCCACAAGTGGTTCCGGTATTTTTTATAAAATTAGAATTATTTTAGTGCTAAAATTAAAAAAGATTATACATATAGGGAGGATGCAAGATGCTTACGAAAGAGAATACTGTTATTGGGTTTATCGGCACAGGTGTAATGGGGAAAAGCATGGCGGAACATTTATTGAAAGCTGGATACCCGTTGGTGATTTATTCAAGAACTAAAGAAAAGGCAAATAGTTTATTGGAAAGTGGCGCGAAATGGGCCGATACTCCAAAAAAGGTTGCAGAGGAAGCAAACGTTGTATTTACCATTGTGGGTTATCCGGCAGATGTGGAAGAAGTGTATCTTGGTGAAAATGGACTAATCACAAATGGGAAAACTGGGAGTATTTTCATTGATATGACTACTTCTTCACCGACTTTAGCTATTAAAATCCATGAGGAAGCGAAAAAAAATGGTATTCAGACACTGGACGCTCCTGTTTCAGGTGGTGACATAGGGGCAAGAAATGCAACACTCTCTATTATGGTTGGTGGTGAAGTGGAAGCGTTTGGTGCCGTTCAGCCACTTCTTGAGTTGCTGGGAAGTAATATCGTTCATCAAGGGAAGCCAGGCGCTGGACAGCATACAAAAATGTCAAACCAAATCGCCATTGCAACCAATATGATTGGGGTTTGTGAGGCAATCATCTATGCAGAAAAAGCTGGACTGGATCCTGAAAAAGTGCTCAAAAGTATCACCTCAGGGGCTGCCGGCAGCTGGTCATTAAGTAACCTTGCACCTAGAATGCTGCAAGGAAATTTTGAACCGGGCTTTTATATTAAGCATTTTATTAAAGATATGAAGATTGCCCTAGACGAGGCTGAACAAATGGGGATGGAGGTTCCAGGGTTAGAGCTGGCCAAATCACTTTACAGCCAGTTAGCGGAAAATGGTGAAGAAAATAGCGGCACCCAGGCACTATATAAATATTGGAAAAATTAAGTGCAACCCCTCTAGAATAAATTTCTCCTATCAAAAGGAAACTATGATTGTTACTTAGATAGGAGGAGTTTTTTATGGCAAAAAGGACTAAAAAAAATGATGCAAAACAAAAAAATAAAAAAGGTTTTGATTCTGCGGTATTAAATGAAGAATTTGCCCATGAAATGGGTTCGGCTGCAACCAATAAAATCCACAAAGACAAGGCCAAAAAGGTTAAAGCAGCAAAAAATAATGGGAAGTACGAAGGACAATAGAACCCTCACATTGTGAGGGTTCTTTTTAACTGTCTATATTTTTTATAAACTGTTCAATTCGATTTAGTCCAAGTTCAAGAGTTTCCATGGAACAGGCAAAGGAAAGGCGGAAATACCCTTCTCCATATTCAGAAAATGCGCTGCCAGGAACAACAGCCACTTTGGTTTCATGAACCAGCTTTAGGGCAAAATCAAAGCTATTTAATGAAATAGTATGTGGAATTTTAACAAAGAAATAAAAAGCGCCATCCGGTTTGACTGCTTCAAGTCCCATTGAACGTAAGCGATCAACCACATAATCTCTTCGCGATTGATACTCTTTTTTCATGGAGAGGGCATCATCAATTCCAATCGTCAAGGCCTCCAAGGCTGCTTTTTGAGCAATAGAAGTCGCGCAAGAAACATTATATTGGTGAACCTTTAACATATGTTTCGAAATGTTTTCTGGAGCAAACAAAAAGCCGATTCTCCATCCTGTCATAGAATGAGACTTTGAAAGACCGTTAATAACGATGGTCTTACTTTTTAAAAATGTGGCAATGGATTGATGTGGGCGATCATAGGTGAGCTCACTATAAATCTCATCTGCAAGAACAAATATATCTCTTTCTTGTAAATAATCGGCAATTTCTTTTAACTCTTCACCGGTAAGGCTAACCCCTGTAGGGTTTGATGGATAGGGAAGTACGATACATCGCGTCTTTTCGGTAATATAGGGTTTCATTGCTTCCAATGTAAAACGGAAATTAGTTTGGCGTATATCAACATGGATCGGAACAGCTCCCATCATACGGATAATCGGTTCATATCCAGGATAGATAGGCCCTGGCAGGATCACCTCCACCCCTTCCGACAAAATGGTTCTAAAGGCTATATCGATGGCTTCACTTGCTCCTACCGTAACAATTACTTCTGATTCGGCTTTATAATGCAAATTATATTTTTTAGCAACGAAATTACATGCAGCTTGTCTTAATTCCATGGTGCCTGCATTATGAGTATAAGAAGTAAAATCCTCATTAATAGCGTTAATTCCTGCTAGTTTAACATGTTCAGGTGTGGGGAAATCCGGTTGACCAATTGTAAATGAAATGAGGTCATCGAGGTCGGCCACCATATTAAAAAATTTACGAATTCCTGATATTTCAATCTCTTTTATTCGTTGATTAATGAAATGCTCCAACTCTTGTCCTTCCTCTCTATGTTGGTAAATTAACTATATCGTTCTCCTAATTTCTTGAAAACTGGCTTTTGGTATCGCTGTTGATTTTTCTGATTAGGTGCCGATTGTTTTTCCAATTCGGTAAAACCTGTATATCTTTGTAATAAGGTTTTAGCTGTATTTAAAGATAGAACCGCTTTTGGATTCCTTACATGCCCATCCAATTTCCCAAGATGAGGAAGATCATGAAAATCCGTTTTAGCTGGCGGGATATGGAATAAGTAGTTGCCGCATTCAACTAATACATCAGATTGCTGTTGACTGTTCCGTGGATTTTCTGAAAAATGGAGACCTATTTTTCGAGCTTTACCTTCTTCAATTAATTTTTTTAATGCTTCTTGTTTTAATTTGTATAAAAACTTGGGGTTTGGTGCCGTTTTGGCATGCCGATTCACAATAAAGACGGCTTGTGAGAGGTTATCGATGGTTAAATTCAGGTTTTTATGGGGATATTTCTGGTCGGGATTCAAAATAGAAACTCCTTTCAAATTTATAAGAATTAATTTTTATTATACCTTTTTTTCTTGAAAATAGAAACAAAGTCGCAGGAATTGAAAAATCCTTATCATTTTCGGAAGATAAGGATTTTAAAAACTCCTAAGGGTGAAGACGGTTAATTCCGGTTTTGCCATAAAGCGAAATGGAAGACGTGTTGTCCCTAACCCCCTATTGACATAAAGCATCAATGGTTTATTATTTCCAATCTTATACAGACCTTCCTGATAAATTCTTGCAAATGGCGGAATCACAAGGGCACCCAAAAAGGGGATTTTCACTTGTCCACCATGACTGTGTCCGCTCAACTGCCATTGAACCGGATATTGTGAAGCGTCATCAGCTACATCGGGAGCATGGGATAAAAGAATAGAAAATGTATTAGAAGGCACATTTTTTAATGCTAAAGGCAAATCAGGCCTACCAAGCATTCGATCATCAATTCCAGTCAAATAAATTTTACTGCTTCTATCATAGTGAATTGGAACTGATTGATTTAACAGAACAGTAAATCCAGCAGACTCCATAATGTCACGATAGATTTCTGAACCATAGCCGCCATGATCGTGATTTCCATAAATACAGTACTTTCCAAGGGGAGCATGTAATTTTTGTAAAATGGACCTCAGCTGATTAATCTGCATGAATTTGTTTGGCTCGTCCATTAAATCTCCAGTAAATAGAATAATATCTGGTGCAAAATCATTTATAGTACTCACTAATTCGTTCAATTGATGCAAATTATATTGAAAACCTAAATGGGTATCACTAAATTGAACGATTTTTTTGCCATTGAACCCAATAGGAATGAGTGAATGGGACATCTCCAATTGGTTGATCTCAAGCATTGAAGGCTCGATTCGATGAGCATACACATACCCTACGGAACTAATCCCCAGAAGGGTAAACATGGTACCGACTATTCGTTTTATAAATTTTCTCCTCGTTAATGGTTTAGTCATTTTTATAATCATTCCTAATTTTATTTACCCCAATTGTAATTGTCGTTAATTTATCTCATGTTTGCAAGAGAAAAAGGAACTTTATTAGTGTTTATTCAAAAAAAAAGGAAAGATACCTAAAAAAGCAGCCTAAAATCGGCTGCAAAAAAGGAACTTTTACTTATAACTGACTGCTCTGGACTGTAAAGCATGCCAGGTTGAGATGAATCGCCTTTTATCAACCTTAACATGTTTTCGTCCTGAAAGCGGGTCATTGAGATACACATATTCGGCATCATAACCAACCAGTAACACTACATGAAGATCCAGCGGTGTTTTAATTTGCTCCTTTCCGTGATTCCAAGCTTCCCAACGATCAGGAAGTCGAAAATCACCGGTGGTCCAAACAACTACAGGGAAGCCATTTGAAACATGCTGCAAAATCTGCTCAAATGGCTGTCCGGTTAAGTTGACCGCACGGCCTGGAAGCTTTTGATTAATTAAATTAATCATCGGTTTATCGAAAACAGCATATCCTGGGCGCCTCCCCGTCATATCACCGACAAAGCCACTTGCTGGATTGCCCCAATGCAGAATATCACCAGTTGGTGATTTTACAAGAGAATCCGGATCCTTTTCAATGGCGTGGTACAGATCCATTTTGTTTGTCGGTACTCCAGCATAGTGAAGCATCATTGCAAGACTGGTCACTTCACAGCCAAACTTTAATTCAGGATTTTGACTTATTAAAACTACATCAAGTAAGGTATGCCCCTTAAGAGGTGACTTGGTGGAATTCTCTATTTGCTCATTAGGAACCTCTTTGTTAATCCGATGATTTAATGGTAGATCTAAACCACGTTGAGTATAACTCTTTTCTGAAGCAGTTTCATTTTTTCTATCATTCCTGAAAGGGCTTTCTACTGTAACATTTTCTAAAGGCTCCTTTGCTTCGAAATGATTACAACCAAACACAGGCAGAATGGAAGCAATTAGGCAAAGTTTTTTCAAATGAAGTACCCTCCTTAAGAAGAGCTTTCTTTATTGTGCGACGGTTTCATCCGCTCTATATTGGTATCCTGTTGGCAAATAATAAGCAGTGGTTAGGAGGGGTATGGTATAATGAGATAAATTTGAAAATGGAGGTACTTAAATGGATGCATTGGAAATCTTATCAGATTTACAGAATGTTTTTCCTTATTTCCAGCCGATTTTTAGTGCCGATGAACAGCGTGTTATAGCCTATGAGGTTTTGGGAAGATATCAATCTGATGAGGAGATCATTAGTCTTGGTCCTTTTTTTCTGGATGACCAAATTCCGGATGAATATAAATATGAGGTAGACTTAATTATCGTTAAAAGTGCTTTAGAAAAAGCATTATTGACTGATGAAGATGTTTGTTTTTTTCTGAATCGAAATGCTGAACTTCTTATGTATGAACACGGGGAGCCGTTTTTACAGGAATTACTGGCATTTGAAAAAAGAGGTTTGAATTTAAGTCGGATTGTATTAGAGATCTCAGAGCAAAAGTACAGTGGAAATTTGGGTCAATTCGATAATCTTTTGCAATATTACCGAACATATGGAATGAAGATTGCGATAGCTAGACTGGATAGTGAAAGCCGTATTTTTGAGCGGATTGGCAAATTGGAACCTGATATCCTTAAAATTAATTTGGAGGCACTAAAATCAACCTCAACAAGAACGAACTTTAATGATATATTATATTCACTTTCTTTACTGGCCAGAAAAATCGGTGCAACCTTGTTATTTGAGAATATTGAAATGAGTTATCAACTGCAATTTGCTTGGAAGAATGGTGGCCGCTATTATCAAGGTTTTTATTTACACCCGCCAGAGGCTGATTTTATTGATCGTGATTTTTTAAAATGTAGATTAAAGGAAAAGTATCATGATTTTATTTCCTATGAGAAAAAAAAGCTGGAAACCGTTTATCTAACTGCTGAATTTTTTCAAAATAAAGTCCAGGAAATTATTATGAAAAACAAAAAGGCTAATTATGAAGACTTGCTTCAAGTTATTGGAAAGGAAATGGATCAAATAGCCTTTCGAATGTATATATGTGATGAGGATGGGTTTCAAAAATCAGCAAACTTGTATAAGGGAAAAGAAGGTTGGTATTCACAAGAGGAATATCTCCATAAAAATTGGAGTTGGCGTCCCTATTTTTTAGAGAATATTATAAAGATGCGAAATGAACGTAAGGGTATTTTATCTGATTTATACTGCGATATTGAAACGGGAGAAAACATCCGGACATTTTCATTCCCGATTAATGGAGAGGATTATCTCTTTTTTGATATTTCCTATCAATATCTTTTTGAACATGATCAATTATTGTAATAATTCACCTGTATAGAATATGGATGCCCGTGGCAATTTAAGGGTAACTTTTTGATGTTGAGAGGAGTTATACTCATGAATCTTTTTGAAATGACTATTGCCATTCTCATTGCAGGCATTCTTGCGATTTCGCTTATCTATACTCTTGCTGTTGGCAGACAACAAAAAACAGTTGAAGGTGAGATGGATACCCAATTGGCAAAGCCAATTCAGAAAAATGTTTATATAAAAAATCCAATTTTCCTGTCTTATGGGATCTTTTTTGCCTTGGTTTTATTTATCATCCTGTTTATTGCGGTTACTTTTTATTAATGGTCTCGAGCGTAATTGGAGGCCATTTTTTGTTTTTTGATGAAAAAAAAAGGCTTTTTCTTAAATTTTGTTTGGACAAATAGATACTGTTAATTTATTCTTTTTATATTGGCATCTAAATGAATGGTGTTTCCATATGGTGGAAATGCTCCTTTTGGATAGAATATTGCCAAATAGGAAACCTAAAAGTAGAAAGCTTGTTTTTGGTTGAAAGGAGTAGGAGCAAATGTCACAGCTTCAAGGAATATTAACAAGGTTAAAAAACCTTCAAGAACAATCTAATAATGGTGAACCCACTCAGAGGTATTTCGAGGTTAATGGAGATAGAAAATGTCAGGTAACTTATCATCCAAAAACTGAGACATATGAGTTAGAAGTGTATTTCGAAAAAGAAAAACCAAAACGTTATCAATTTGATAATATTGATATGATTACCATTGAAATTTTTGACTTAATCCAATAGGGACCTTTCAGGTTCCTTTTTTTCATATCATTACATTATACATACCAACTTGAACTATGATAGAATAATCATGAAATAAATCATACATGAGGAGTTTTCGGAGATGATCAATCTTCCAAGCGGGGAATTTTTGAAATTAACGATTAAAGAACTAATGATTCCATCTGAGCGGGTTGCACATGTACAAGTGGGGAATAATCTTGAGCATGCCTTATTGGTATTAACAAAAAGCGGATATACAGCCATACCTGTCTTAGATCCTCACTATAAGCTACATGGGTTAATAAGCACTCCAATCATAATGGATTCCATTCTCGGGCTTGAAAGAATTGAGTTTGAGCAGCTTGAAAAAAAACGAGTGGAAGAGGTTATGAAACAATCTATACCTCGGGTCACTTTGTCTACTCCCATTAATAAGTGCTTAGAATTATTAGTTTCTCAACCTTTTCTTTGTGTGGAAACGGATGATGGATTTTTTGAAGGTATTTTACCAAGAAGTACTGTGCTAAACCAGATCAATGGATTGTTGAGAAGAATGAATGGTAAATAAATCTAAGCAGCTCCCGTTATGGGGGCTGTATTTTTGAACAAAAGGTTCTGAGGGGGTGGATGTATGGTAGAAGTAAGCAATCAAGGAGCAATGGGAGCACCCAGAAAGCAAACAAAAAGGTCTTTTGTATTGGCTGCAGTTATGTTGGCTATGTTTATGGGCGCCATTGAAGCAACCATCGTTTCGACGGCTATGCCAGCCATTGTTGCAGATTTAGGGGGATTTAAACTTTATAGTTGGGTCTTTTCAGCCTACCTTTTAATGAACTCTGTTACAGTATTGATATACGGAAAACTTTCAGACCTTTTTGGAAGGAAGCCTATTCTTACAATTGGAATCAGTTTCTTTTTAATAGGATCCATTCTTTGCGGGTTTGCCTCTTCCATGAAAATGCTGATTGTTTTTCGGTTAATTCAAGGATTTGGGGCAGGGGCGGTTACCCCAATTGCCACTACGATTGTTGGTGACATATACACTACGGAGGAAAGAGCCAAGATTCAAGGTTATTTATCGAGTGTGTGGGGAATTTCTGCAGTTACAGGGCCTGCAATTGGAGGGTTGCTTGTTCAATACGTTAGCTGGAGATATGTTTTTTGGATTAATGTCCCGTTAGGAATATTATCTTTAATTGGCTTATGGATGTTTTTACATGAAAATATCAGAAAGAAGCTGCATGAAATAGATTATATAGGGGCAGTGCTGATCACGATTGCCATTTCTTCAATCATGTTTGTCCTGGTCGAAGGGGGAGTTCACTGGTCGTGGGGCTCTTGGCAGATCATAGGTTTACTTGCAGCAGTGGTTCTTTCATTAATTGGGTTTATTTATCAAGAGGGTCGGGCAAAAGAGCCGATTATGCCGTTTTCAATCTGGAGACAGAAATCTATTTTTATTGCGAACATAACCTCGTTAACAACAGGTATCATGTTAATTGGTATTTCTAGCTTTTTACCAACGTTTGTACAGGGAGTAATGGAGCAACCCCCTATCATTGCTGGTTTTACTTTAACAACTATGTCAATTGGTTGGCCAATTGCCTCGGCACTCTCCGGGAAAATGCTTAACACAATTGGATATCGAAAAACTTCCTTGATTGGTGGCGTATTCTTAATCATTGGCAGTGTAACGTTCGTAACAATGACCGCTTCGGTTGGTCCGGTCTGGGCAGCGATTGGTTCTTTTTTCATAGGTGTTGGTATGGGACTAACCTCTACTGCTTTTATTGTTTCAATTCAGAGCACGGTTAGCTGGGAGCAGCGGGGAATTGCCACCGCAGCTAATATGTTTATGCGAAATTTGGGAAATACCATTGGTGCAGCTTTGCTTGGAGGAATATTAAATAATCGATTAACTCAATATTTAAGTCAGCATGATCGGTCACTGACCGTCAATGACACAAATCTTCTCCTAAAAGTAGCTGATCGGGAAAAACTGTCCAATGCAATCCGAAATATCTTGCAGGACGGTTTGACCCTTTCCTTGCATTATGTATATGACGTAGTCCTTGCTTTTTCAGTTTTAAGCTTATTTCTAATCTTATTTATACCGAAATCAAACAACAGCTCTGTGTGATGATCACAGGGCTTAATTAGAAGGTGTCAACATGTCCTCCCTATCTGAATTTCAATTATTATCTGTTTTGGCTCAGGAAATGAATATGAGAAAGGCTTCTGAGCGTTTATTTGTATCACAGCCCGCCCTTTCTCAACGGCTTCAAACAATAGAGAAAGAATGGGGAGCAAAATTGTTTATTCGCTCACAAAAAGGGCTATCTCTTACCCCTGCGGGAGAGCATGTAATCGGTTTTGTTAATGAAGTGCTTAAAAAGCAAGAAAAAGTCCGTGAAACAATTTATTCCCTGCATGAAGGGGTTTCAGGTACGTTAAAAATAGCTGTTGCTTCTATTGTTGGACAAAACTGGCTGCCACAAGTGTTGAAAAAATTTATTGATAAATATCCACAGGTGAAAATTTCATTAGTAACAGGTTGGAGCAGTGAAATTTTGCATTCCTTATATGAGGATCAAGTACATGTTGGTATTATTCGTGGTACTCCAGATTGGAAGGGGGTAAAGGTCCATTTATTTCATGACCCGCTTTATTTGGTGGATCGGGAAATTACCCGCCCTGAGGAGGTATTGGAAATAGATCGGCCGTTTATCCAATTTAAAAGTGATTCAAGTTATTATCAGGAGATACAGGATTGGTGGATGATGAACTTTCACACATCACCAAAACGTACAGTTGTGGTAGATCAAATTGAAACATGTAAACAAATGGCATTTAACGGAATTGGCTATGCGATCCTGCCTGGCATAACCATAACGAAGGCAGAAAAAGGGATTTTTAAGATTCCGTTGGTTAATGAAAAAAATGAGCCACTTAAACGTGATACATGGCTGCTGGGTTATGAATCTGCATTCCAATTAAAACAGGTACAAGCCTTTGTTGAGGTGGTGAAAGAGCATATATCCGATTCTGATTAATCCAGTGCTTTTTCTCTTGTTTTCATTGCTTTTGTCTGATAAAGTATTTTTTAGTACATAATAGGGGGTATTTATTTAATGGATGCATACGAAATTATTTCCTTTATCCAAAATAGTAAAAAAACAACTCCGGTTAAGGTATATGTAAAAGGCGATCTATCAGGGATTGACTTTGGTGCCGATACAAAAACCTTCATAAATGGCTCTACTGGCGTTGTTTTTGGAGAATGGTCTGAGATTCATGCAATTCTAGAAGAGAATAAAGCGAAAATTGAAGATTATGTGATTGAAAATGATCGTCGTAATTCTGCCATTCCTTTATTGGATACAAAAAATATTAATGCTCGTATTGAGCCGGGTGTCATCATTCGTGATCAGGTAGAAATCGGTGATAATGCTGTCATTATGATGGGGGCCGTTATCAATATTGGTGCCGTTATCGGTGAAAAAACAATGATCGATATGGGCGTCGTACTTGGTGGAAGAGCAACTGTAGGAAACAACTGTCATATCGGGGCTGGAACTGTCTTAGCAGGTGTGATTGAGCCTCCTTCAGCTAAGCCGGTTATTGTGGAGGATGATGTTTTGATTGGAGCTAATGCAGTCGTTCTTGAAGGGGTTACGATCGGAAAAGGTTCGGTTGTTGCAGCTGGAGCAGTTGTAACTCAAGATGTAGCTCCTTACACAGTTGTGGCTGGTACACCGGCTAGAAAAATTAAAGACATTGATGAAAAAACCAAGTCTAAAACTGAAATCATGCAGGAACTTAGACAATTATAAGATCGTAGAAGCGTGGAATTGTCCACGCTTCTTTAATATAGGCTGTGT
>NZ_JBALNY010000183.1:0-1797 GCF_036962145.1 Bacillus sp. JJ1764
CGGTGACGCGGAATCTGAAGGAAGCGAGCGGCAAACCTCCGGTCTGAGGAACACGAACTTCATATAAGGCTAGGTATCATTGGATGAGTTTGCACGACAAGACGAAGTCCATACTGCCGAAGGTGATGCAGAGTAAATGAAGCAGATAGGTGGAGGGAAAGACTGTACTCTTACCCGGGGAGGTCTGATTGACAAGCCAAGTACACTTGGTAACCTATCTAGTAATGGATAGCTGAACAATCAGAAGTCAGCAGAGGTCATAGTACCATTCCAACTCGAGAAAGAATGGGAAGGGCTGAACTATTAAGAAAGAATGAAATCTGCACATTCAGTGATTGCAATGAACACAGACAATCCGAAAGGACTTACCTAAAGGAGGAAGCGGTGAATCCGCAGGGGACTTTAGAAGGGTGGAGCAAGAGCTGGCATAAACAGAACCTTCATTCACGTAGAAGGGAATAACATCATGTTAATGGAACGAATCTTGTCACGGGAAAATCTCTTAACTGCCTTAAAACGGGTAGAGCAGAACAAAGGAAGTCACGGCATAGATGGAATGTCCGTAAAACTCCTACGACGACATCTCTATGAAAACTGGGATTCCCTTCGGGAAGCTTTGAGAACTGGAAACTATCAACCTTTCCCCGTCCGCCGTGTCGAAATCCCGAAACCAAGCGGTGGAGTAAGGCTTTTAGGCATACCAACTGTGACAGACCGTTTCATCCAACAGGCAATTGCCCAAGTATTAACCCCAATCTTTGACCCAACTTTTTCTGAAAACAGCTACGGCTTCCGACCTAACAGGAGTGCCCATGATGCGGTAAGAAAAGCAAAGGGACATATCAAAGAGGGCTTCCGCTGGGTAATTGATATGGACTTAGAGAAATTCTTTGATAAGGTCAATCATGACAAATTGATGGGAATACTCGCAAAAAGAATTAAAGACCGCATACTGCTCAAACTAATCCGGAAATATCTTCAGTCAGGTGTAATGCTCAATGGGGTCGTACAATCAACAAAGGAAGGTACTCCGCAAGGAGGACCTCTCAGTCCTCTCCTCTCAAACATAATTCTGGATAAATTAGATAAAGAATTGGAAACCAGAGGGCATAAGTTTGTCCGTTATGCGGACGACTGCAACATTTATGTTAAGTCATTAAAAGCAGGGCAACGTGTGATGGAATCCGTTACGATGTTTATTGAGCAGAAACTAAAGTTGAAGGTAAACAGGGATAAGTCGGCAGTTGACCGTCCATGGAAACGGAAATTTCTTGGTTTCAGCTTTACTTGGAATAAAGAACCGAAGGTGCGAATGGCGAAAGAAAGCATCAAGCGCTTTAAGACGAAAGTCCGAGAAATTACCTCCCGGTCAAAACCTTATCCAATGGAAGTAAGGATTGAAATGTTAAACCGTTATCTAACAGGGTGGTGCGGTTACTTTGCGTTAGCTGACACTCCAAGTAAATTCAAAGAATTCGATGAGTGGATAAGAAGAAGGCTCAGAATGTGCGAATGGAAACAGTGGAAGAAATCTAAAACCAGAGTTAGGAAACTAATTGGATTAGGTGTTCCTGACTATAAAGCTTATGAATGGGGCAACTCCAGAAAGAAATACTGGAGAATCGCATGTAGTCCAATATTACACAAAACCCTCGATAACTCTTATTGGAGTCAACGAGGGCTAAGAAGTCTATATAACCGTTATGAAATTTTGCGTCAATCTTGATAGAACCGCCGTATACCGAACGGTACGTACGGTGGTGTGAGAGGTCGGGGGTTAGTCACCCCCTCCTACTC
>NZ_JBALNY010000019.1:0-1943 GCF_036962145.1 Bacillus sp. JJ1764
TCATAAACATTAGATGCCTTATTTGAGAATAATTGATCTTTTAACATATTGCCCTCACCTTTACTTTCACCTTATCATATTAAATTATATTATCTTGATTTTGCTTCTTTTTACTTCATTTTACCATCATCATTATTCCACACTTCACAAACTTGGGATTAAAAAGTGGTTAATATATTTCCTTTAACCATCCCTCGAACCATTCAATGGGAAGTTTTACTTTAGATAAGTCCTTCTGTTGTAGTTCTTTAATCGAGAACGTGTTAGCTAAATATAAATCCCACTGTGCCGAAATATCCTCTAATATGACGTATGGCTTTTCATCACCCAGTCCATCCTCATTCATAAAATTCATATAATGTTTATCACACCAATTACAAATCTGTTGATGAGTATATTGATTTGTTTTATTTACCACACTCTTTAACAAACCAACAAGGTTTTCCTTACTAAACGACCAATCAATTTCAATTAAATTTGTTTCAGACCAGCTACCTACATATCGGTTTCTTCCCACCAGTTACACCTCGGTCTAAAATATGATTTATATTTAATTCAACTTATGTGAATGGATTCCTTCTTCAAGTAAACTGTCCCGTTAGTCTAATAAGGTATTTAAAAAGGCCGAAATCCCCTGGATCAATGCCCCCGTTTGGTAAGTGTAGTTCTTCACAATCTTTCATATTATGTAGCTTTTTTTTTATTACTCACTTTGATTTACCCTTTTTTATTTCCACCAACTAAATATTTCTCTTAAAACAATTTTATCATCAATACTTAACAACCCGTATTTGCCAGTTTGTTCATCGAAAATAAAGATATTTTCTTGATTGCTCCACAAGTCAAACATTCCAAGTCATTCTTTTTTACCTTCCTTTTCAAACCAAAAAGAATAAACACCACTATCTGGTCTGGAAAATACTTTATCTGACCATTTGATCCTATTGACCATATTTCTTAGGTTTTTAACTGTCTTTTCTTTTTTAATTACTTTAATATCATTTAGTTCTGTAGCAGTATATCTGATGTACTCCTGAATATTTCCTGAAGCTTTATTTTGTAAACTACAACCAATTAAAGAAAAGCAAACACTAATTAAGATGGAAAATGAAATATTTTTAAGCATATTTACCTCTTTCGTATTTTGAAATGAATTAGATTGAGGAACTTCCTCATTATATTCCCTCATAAATCTTTGACCTCCAAAAGTAACTTCATAGTTACTTCCACATAAATGCAATAATTCTTTTTTTTAACTAAGCCGTTCGATCAAGACGAAAAGAGGCAGTCAAATTAAGTTTGGGGAATAATTACAACTTTCCTCTTTTGAAGATTGTACCATTAATTGTCTGCAATATTCGGTGTCCTTTTATTGAACTAACCTGCCCCGTTTGTTCAATAACAAGTTCAACAAAAAAGGCGTTAATCCTACCTGGAACAACGCCCCCATTAGCTTAAGTGCATTTCTTCACAATATCTTCGAAATACGCTGTACAATGAATTATTTTTATATAAATCCATCCTTGTCCATTACTTTACAATTCTTAATTACATAAAATGTAGCATTCTCTTATAAAGGTGGTAATACATTATGGGTTTAAGAAAACAAGAGTGTAAAGATTGTAAAAGTAAAAGAAAACGAAAATCAAATCGTTGCAGAGGATGCGCATGTGACCAGCTTAGAAAATTACAAACCCTTACAGAAGTAGATGTTTTTCTATCTGGAGGAACTGTACTTGAAGATGTAATTTTTGTAACCTTTGATCCAAATAATTGCTGTGCTTTCTTTAATGATAACGAGACAGAACCAGGATCAGTTCTTATCGTTGATTGTCAGTTTATCCAAGCTATTAGAATCGAAGCTGATTAACAATATAGAGTGGGATTCTAAGATGTTTTAGAATCCTTTTTCTATTTACTTATGTCACAGTTTGAGTCAAATA
>NZ_JBALNY010000184.1:0-9766 GCF_036962145.1 Bacillus sp. JJ1764
GAACCACTCTATGTTCCCTTTTTAGGTGTGGTATTTTCTTTTTAAAGTCTAATAGATCTGTCTAAGAATAAAAAAAGGAATGCTCAGCAGCATCCTCATTAAAATCCTCCACTATTATGTTGATCATTTCGAACATTGTGCATAAATGACTCCATATAAACCCTTTCTGAATCTGACACATGCTTCGCATTCTCTTCAGGGTCAAAATCACGAATCCCTTTTCGCTTATATACCCAATCGACGATATATCCAAATACGAATAGTCCACCAATTATCACGAGCCATCCCATTCATGAGCCCTCCTTTTTCATCATCAAAGGGTAATTCTGAAAAAGCTAGTTCGCATGGCTTCCCTTTACTATATTGTATGCTATTAGGGGAGAATTTCCAATATTTTTAAAATATCTTTTGGTGCCCGAAAAGAACTGAATTAACAATATGCACGGAATCCCATTCACCAGATGAAAAACGAACAATAGGATATTTTCTTGGAAAAAGTGTGGCATTTATTTGCTCTGGCGTCTTACCTTCATCATTAAGCTTCAAAATTTCCCCCTGCAGGTCAAGCAAATATTCCAACTTTCTTTTTAACGCCGAGCGTCCATCGTTCAAATACCCAGCATGACAGCAAAACACATCATCAAAATTATAGGTTAATACCTTTTTCAATGATTGGATAATGTCTGGGATGCTTTCCTCTCTTAGGATCACCTTTGTTTTCTCCTGACAATAGAGATCCCCTGTAAAAAGTTGACCCGTTTCGTTATTCAAAAAAGCCAGGTGATCTTTGGAATGCCCCGGTGTCTTGATGACGGTCCATGTCGCATTACGAGAAGTAAAAGTCTCTTCAATAGGTTGTGCACGAAACGGCCGTCGTCTCCCCCAATACAATTGACGATATAACGGATAATCCGGCTTTTTTTTACAATAATCAATCATCATAGCACTCATATACAGCGGTACTTCAAGTTCTTTCTGCAGAAAAGCGGCACAACCCGTATGATCTTCATGATAATGCGTCATCACGACTTGCTGAATCTCCAGTTGTTTAAAAAATGAGATAAACCCCTTCTCCAATGACTTTGCCCCTGTATCGATCAACACTCCGTCGAGGAAAAAACAATGGACATTGAGTTTTACACCTTGCAACGAGAGCGACCCATTCCCCAGCCGGACACCATTTATTGAATCCTGGGCAAAATTCTTTTTAACCAACATAGATTCATCCCCCATTAACCATCCTTTTTCTCATAGTAACACAAAATGAATGACTATTCATAATATTTAAAAAGAAAAACAAAAGACCTTCTCTTCTTTAACGAAGTAAGGTCCCTAATTTTTTATTCGCTAATCACACTATTTTGTTGTGCTTGATATAGTCTTATAGCTTCCTCGCTGATTTCCACTGTATCCTGTTGTTGCTTGACTGTCTGCTGTTGATCACTTGTGCTTTGATTTTGTTTAGATTGTAGTTGCTGGATTTGCAAATCAATCTGTTTCACGGCTTCTTGGTATTCCTGTATTTTTTTTTGCTTCGTTTTTGCATCATCTTTTGACATATTCAATTGCTGAATCTCTTGCTGCAGCTTTTGTTTCTGCTTTTGTAAATCCTTGATGGCACTAGATAAATCATTGGCTGTTTGACTAGTGTAGCTTGAATTACTTACAGATGAAACTTGCATATGGTCCCTTCTCCCACTTTTATTAATCCTCTTTTTTAAATCTTGCAGTCTTTATTTTATGATATCCCTTAAACCTTAATATTTTCTTAATTTTCAACATAGAAAAAGGCCTCTCATCAGTTCAGCAAACTGAAAAGAGACCTTTTAGAATCAGCCATGTTAACGCAAGTCTTTAACGCCATTTTCCAATATTTCCATTTGAAGTAACGTCTGTTCGTCTGTAATAGTTTTATCTTTACCATTTATGATGGCTTCATATAAATCATCATATACTCTTCCATAATCACCATTTACGGATTTTACTTTTTCTTCGTGGATTGTACCTTCTTCGTCAATATATGTAAGTACACCATAATGATGGATGGTATCTACACCAAAATCTTTGTGATCAGGCATGTAAAATAACTTTAAATGTTCTTCCTGACGATCCTTTGTTTCCTTCACAAAGCTTCCCTTGTTGCCGTATACGACAAAACTTGGTCTTTCTTTAAGTCTAAAATAACTGGATTTTACAGATACTTTTAACTTACCGTAATATAAATCCAGATCAAAATAATCATTCATTCTTCCTTGTCCTAAAAGTTGCCTTACATCGTAATGGATATGATCCGGCTTGCCAAAATAGCTAATCACCTGATCCAGTGTATGACAGCCATGTCCATATAAAAATGAAGAACCAGGATCAAAAGAATGAACAGACTCTGGTACTTCGGGACGAAAATAATCGTAATGCACTTCAACTTCAAGCATGTCCCCAATTTTTCCTTCTTCAATGACCTTTTGAACAGTTAAAAAATCACTATCGAAACGTCTGTTTTGATACGCCTGAACAATTAATCCTTTCTCTCTTGCCATTGCAAATATTTCTTTTGCCTGTTCTGAGGTTTCCATAAAAGGCTTTTCAACCAAACAGTTCTTATGATGTTCTAATACTAATTTTGCGTATTCATAATGGCTGTCGGTTCTTGTGCAAATCACAATGAGTTGAATGTCCTTGTCATTTAATAATTCATCTAAATCGGAAGTATAATTGACTCCTGGAATCCTGTCCCAACCTTCATTCTTAGAATTTCTTTGATAAATGGTTTTGACCTTTATATTCTCTCTTTGCAGTACAAATGGCAGATGATATCTGTTCGTGCTTTTTCCATTTCCAATATAACCTATAGTTAGCATAGCTACCCCCTAAAAATTTATTATTACTATTCTCAACCCCATTGTCATACGAGAAAAACACCTCCCAAAATTGATATCAGGAGGCGCTCTTTATTTCTATTACATTAAGTGGATTAAGTGGAATACAATACCAACCACGAATAATCCAAGAATCATAACGATTGGAGAAACTTTCTTCTTAAGTAACCACATGCAAAGGAATGTAATAAGCAATCCAGCAAAACCAGGGATTAAGCTATCCAAGTTGCCTTGTAAAGTCGTTACTTTAACAGGTTCTAATGAAAGACCAGAAGCTTGTTGTTGTAATGCTGATTTAATACCTTCCGCACCTGCAGGTAGGTTTTTCCAGTCGATGTAAGCACCTTTGGAAAGTTTAACTTCGGATACAACCGGCGCGAATTTTACTGATACCCAACGGTTAACTAATGAACCAAGGATGAACATACCAAGGATGGATGCACCTTTTGTAATATCTTGAAGTAATCCGCCAGATAAGTCATCGGAAATTTTAGAACCAGCTTTGTAACCAAATTCTTGTGTATACCATGTGAAGCCCATACGAATGAGATTCCATAATACGAAGAAAATAATCGGTCCAAGGATATTACCAGTCAAAGCTAGAGAAGCGCCTAATGCACCAAGGATCGGTCTAACCGTGAACCAGAAAACTGGATCTCCGATACCTGCTAAAGGCCCCATCATACCGACTTTAACCCCTTGAATGGCTGCGTCGTCAACCTGTGTGCCATTTGCGCGTTCTTCTTCAAGCGCTAATGTTACACCAATAATAGGTGAAGCAACATATGGGTGAGTATTAAAGAACTCTAAATGACGTTTTAGTGCAGCTGCACGTTCTTCTTTAGTTGTATATAAGCGTTTGATTGCTGGAATCATCGTATATGCCCAGCCACCGTTTTGCATACGTTCATAGTTCCAAGAACCTTGAAGGAAAGTGGAACGCCACCAAACTGAAATACGATCTTTTTTGGATAATCTTAATTCATTTGCCATGTTTATGCTCCCTCCTTCTTAGTAACTATCAATAATATCGCCTAGTGGATCACCAGTGTTTCCGTTTCCGCCCTTACCTGAACCGCCTTGTTTAGAAAGCGCTAAATAGATAAGTGCAAGAGCCACACCGATTGCCCCAAGACCGATAAGTGTAATTTGTGAAATACATGCTAATACAAAACCAATAACGAAGAACGGCCATACTTCTTTTGTAGCCATCATGTTAATAACCATTGCATAACCAACAGCTACGACCATTCCCCCTCCGATTGCTAATCCGTCTGTTAACCAAACTGGCATTGAGCCAAGTAAGTCTTTAACCGGACCTGCACCAACAGCTACTATTAATAGAGCTGGGATGGCAATACGTAAACCCTGCATGCAGATTGCAGCGATTTGCCAAAATTCAACTTTTCTGATGTTTCCTTCTTGAGCTGCAGCATCCATAAAGTGCACGATGGCTGTTGCAAGAGTACGAACGATGATGGTTAATAAAAGACCAGCAACTGCAAGTGGAACAGCAATCGCGATTGCAGAAGCCACACCAGCTTTACCTTGTCCACCTAAAACTAAAATAATGGCAGATGCAACTGAGGCTAACGCAGCATCCGGTGCTACGGCAGCTCCGATGTTTGCCCAACCTAAAGCGATCAATTGAAGCGTACCACCTAAGATAAGACATGGTACTAAGTTTCCTGTAACTAAGCCAATTAACGTACAAGCAACCAGTGGTTGGTGGAATTGGAATTCATCCAAAATTCCTTCCATACCAGCTAAAAATGCTACGATAAAGACTAATATTATTTGAATCACATTCAAATCCATGTTATTAATCCTCCGTTTTCTCTGGAATTATTTTTGTTTCTTTAGCTCTTCTTGAGCCTTCTTAAGAATTTCGTTCATGTCGCCTTTTGAATCATTCGGAACTTTACGTACATCGAAATTCAAACCAATTTCTTTTAACTTTTTGAAAGTATCAATATCAGCTTGGCTAAAGGCCAACACTTTATTCGGTTGAACTTTACCAGGTGAGTGTGCCATCGAACCAACGTTGATTGTCTTCAATGGAACGCCGCCCTCAACCGCTCTGAGTGCATCTTGCGGGTTTTCGAATAAAAGCAACGCGCGCTGGCCGCCAAAGTGTTTATCATCTTTTGCAAGTTCGATCATTTTATTGATCGGAACAACGTGTGCCTTTACACCTGGAGGAGCAGCTTGTTGGATTAATTTCTTACGAAGATCATCCTTTGCTACTGCATCAGATACAACGATGATACGTGTAGGCTGTGTTGTTTTTGTCCAAGCAGTTGCTACTTGTCCGTGAAGTAACCGTGAGTCGATACGTGCTAACACGTATTCAAATTTACCAGGTGCACCTGCATTTGAAGGTTTAGCAGCAGCTGCAGCAGCTGGGGCTGCTGGTTCTAATGCTTCAGGTTGTACTTTAACCCCTTCTTTTGCTGTGCCCAAAATATGTGCAGCAATTTCATGTGCTGTGTTCATTGAGAAGCGTGATGCAAATGCTTCAATCAACATTGGCAAGTTTAAACCAGCAACGATTGCCCACTTGTCTTTATGATCTTCTAACAAGCTATTGGCTTGGTTGAAAGGAGTACCACCCCAAAGATCGACTAAGAATAATACTTCGTCTTGGTTGTCGAAAGAGGCAATTGCTTCTTTCATTTTTGCTTTAACATTTTCAGGTCCTTCGCTCGGCATCAATGTTACAGCTTTTACATTTTCTTGTTTTCCAAAGATCATCTCTCCAGATTGCAAGATACCATTGGAAAATTCACCGTGACTTGCAATGATAATTCCTACCATCTTTTTACCTCCTATATAAGTATTTTTTCGGCTCATCTAAAGCGGTTACAGTTTCAACAAAAGCAATAAAAAAGGCATGAGCAAAAAGTAGATCAAATGAAGATATGGGTATAGATTGCCCCTTATCCTTCATTTCAATCAATACTTTTCACTCATGCCTGATCGAATCAGTAACACGTAAAAAATAATGGCGATGTTATTTAAATTTATTTTGCAAACGCTGTAAATGAAATGTTTAAAAATAGCTTCTGCATCAATACAATCTTTTCAATGTTTGCTGCATCACTTTAATGAGCTTACATGAGAAATTATAGCACAGGAAATATTCCGCTTTCAAGAGGGAAATTTTTTTGGATTTGTCTAAATTAAGACATTTTCCAACCTGTCAGGATTTTAAGAACTAATTACCTTTTAAATTTGCTCCTCACGCCGCGTTTAAGCACATCAAAGAAACTTAATGATTGAACCATCCGACTGGGATCCACGGATTCCCGAATGACTCGCAAAACCTTTTTCGGATCTTTAGACGAAAATGTATACGTCCCATTTCGCTTCGTTTGGATCGCATAACGTGGAATCCATTTCCCTTTGAACATGACTGAAGCGATTACATAATCCACTTCTTCCCAAGGAATCTGAATAAACTTCCGGGCATCACGACTATTGAAGAATTCAAATCCTTTATCTCCGATCATGATTTTACCATATTCCGCAATTCCCATATGTGAGGTTGCATCTATAACTAAATCGACTTTGCTATTGATTGATTGGACCATTTAAACTACTCCATTTCATTCTTTAATAAAACATTATTATACCCTTTTTATGACTTTAGGCAAAAAACACTTGTGACAATTTCTTTTCTAAAATTATTTTGGGATACCCGCCATTTTTGGAATGGTCGATGTTGCCAATACATAGAACTAAGAACATAATTTTATATCGCAGTGGGAGGTTGAATTGAAACTTCACTAAAGCCCCCCTTTTAACTTAAAGGACTTTCCTTTATTTTAATGATGTTAAAGGAATAATACTGTTTCAATTTTGTGAAGGGGGAAACTTCTTGAATATCCAAACCCCAAAATGCGCATAAAAAGAAGGCCTCCCAACAAATTTACAAACTGTTGGAAGACCTTCTACAATAGACGACTTACAAAAATAATCTCTAATGAAGTTTAATAGTGGTATCTTTTCTCAAATGCTTTTTCATCGCTTTAATGAGATAGCCACCTTTAAATTTACGAGGTTCATAAGAGATGATAAATGCCTTTGGCTCGTATTCTTCGATTAGATTCATCACTTCATTTTCACGATTTCGCTTTGTTAGGATTTCTAATTGGAATCTTTTACTATCCCGCCCCATCCCTTCAAAGACAGTAACCCCAAATCCTTTTTCCCGCAATAAAACAATAAGCTCTTGATTCATATCCATTAAATTCACAACCAAACAAGTGTAGCCAATGGCCAGTTTGCTTTCAATGCGTGTACCAATGTATAATCCAACGCCAAAACCGATCGCATAGACGACCATTTCAGCAATGCTTTGGTGACCCGAAAAAACTAAAGAAAGCCCGAATACATAAATAAGGGCCTCAAGTGTTCCAAATGTTGAGGCAGCTACACTCATATTTTTCACTAAAAAAATGGTCCGAAGTGTTAAGACAGGAACATAGAGTAATTGAAGAGCAAAAATTAAAATAAGATTGGTGAACATATGTAACTCCCTTTCTATTGATTGATCTTCTATAAAAAGATGTTTCAAACTATCCCATACATTTTATCATGTTAGGAAATAATAGGCATTTAATTATAAAAAAGGCCTTCCACCCGTTTTGAAAACGGATGAAATGCCTTTGAATTACATACCTCTTAAATTGCCCTGTACAGAAAAACCAAAGATAGTCTTGTTAAGTTTGGTTTCTGTCATTTCATTATTAAAATCGTTACGGTTGCGAATATACCTCCAATTAGGATCACACTGCCACCAATTCGGATGAGGTTTCTATAGATAATTGTCGGCTCTGTGCTGTTCTTAGTTTTCCATGATTCCGATATTTTCCAAACGGTATCAGGTTTAACCAACATGATAGCTCCCATGACCACTAAAAAGAGCCCTGCCAACCATTCCATATAAAACATCTCCCTAATAAAATTACATCTTTCCTCTCCCATATTTTACTACCTAAAGTAAGACTCAGATAGACCTGTTCTTTTAAAATCACATGCAAAAAGGATCATAAGAATAGAAGCCTCTCAATAGTTCGGTAAATGCTTGCTTTCAAGCTAAATAAGATTTTCCCCTTCCTCAAATTTATAGGCATAGTACATAGCAAACATATAAACACAAGGATAAAACCTAAGCCATTGATAATCCACCACTGCTGCAGCTTCTTTTATTTTACCGAGAAAACGCGGAAGCCAAGTCCAGCAAGCATAGTTAATCATCCTAAAATTGTCTTTTGTTAATTAAAAACTGAACCGACTTTATTGTAATAGATGTTCTAAATAATGCTTATTATGAAGAATACTTGGATGATCAGGATGGTATTGCCGGGCAATCTCGTTATGTGCATAGGCTAGTGCGTGATTCCCTATTTGTGAGTAACAAACGCATAATTGTAAATGCGGAAGCCAAGTCCAGCAAGCATGGTTAATCATTCCCAAATTGTCTGTTGGCTTTTCGAGTTGAGTGGCCAGTTTGTACCAAAAAAGGGCTTGATAGGGGTGATTATTATGAAGGAATTTGTACCCTAATCTGCAGCAAAAATCAGCTCGAGGCGAGTCGTATTCAAAAGATTTTAATATAAAATGAAGCTCGCTTTCATGATCACCTATTGCATAATAACATTCGGCAAGCCTGCCACATGCAGAAATGTAATCTTCTACCCATCCATCATTAGTTGCTAAAAATTGTTTATAGTACTTGATAGCATCCTTAAGCTTATCGTGTTCAAACAGTTCATTTGCATAGTAAAATAAGTCTCTAGGAGAGAACTTTTCTCCGCGTTTTAGACGATTTTCATAGATACGGAGATTACGGTCAGAGTCGTGATGTATGCTGCAATGGGTAACAGCAACCTCGCTGTGTAGAATATTCCCCCAAACTTCCAAGTACTCGTGTACTACCCCATACCATTGGAAGTTATTTTTCCTTTTTACAAGACGATTACGTCGTAGGCTCGTAATGACTTTTCCTTTTTCATCAATGTTCAGATTATAATGCATGGTGACTGAATCAATGGTGGTGTCAAGTGTCTCCTTCAACGTTGAAAATTTTTTGCTATCATCTTTCATTAAAACATCATCCGCATCTAACCAAAAAATGTAATCCATTTTGGCGTTTTTAAAAGCAAAATTACGGGCTGCAGCAAAGTCTTCAATCCAATGGAAGTCTAGAATATGATCCGTATATTGAGATACAATTTCTTTCGTTTTATCTGTTGAACCTGTGTCTACTATAATGATTTCATCTACAAGGTCTTTTACCGAATCAAGACATCTTGCGATAGTGTCCTCTTCATTTTTTACAATCATGCAAAGACTAATTGTAATCATGTTTAATCAGCTCCTTTAACCCACGATTTTCCTATTTTTAAGTTACGTAAAAAGACAATTTAAGGTGTGTACAATCTTTGTAATTAGTTAAATAAAAAAATCAATTGCGCCCTCAATTTCATGCTGTACATAAAATTGAGGGGCGATTGATTGAAAGTTGTTTGGGCATACAAATTATTGAATTCCTTTAGTGCCCTGCGAACCACAAGTTTTTTCTCCAAATATTACTCCCTGTCCTCCTGGAACACTTGGCGCAAGCTTCGTACAAATTCACGCTGATTTTATGAGGGTTCCTTATCCATTCAAAACTAATTTAATTTTTTAATTACAATAGAAGCGTTTACGTTTGTTTGTGTGCCTCCAGCTAAAGTCTGAAGGGTAACTGCTGCAGAAGAACTATGATTTCGAAGGGTAAGAACATCTCCCGCTGCTATGGCGATTATAGCCTGACCGTTGTTTTGTTGAGTTCCGGCCCCTGAACCATAGACGGTACCTGCAACAGGTGCACCATTTAAAAA
>NZ_JBALNY010000184.1:9808-10050 GCF_036962145.1 Bacillus sp. JJ1764
ATTTAAAAATAGTGAGAATTGGTTTGGTTCTACACCCGACACGGAGAAAGTAACCTCGTAGTCTCCAGGAGTTGTAACTAAAATTTGAGATGTTCCGGGGGCATGCGTAATTCCAGGTGTAATTATTCCATTTGAATCAAAAATGACATCTGCCTCTATAGGCACAACCTGAGCACCGAGATTGTAAATATAACCGTATTGAGATAATCCTCCTGCTGCTCCTGTGGCCCCGGTTGCACCCG
>NZ_JBALNY010000185.1:0-1787 GCF_036962145.1 Bacillus sp. JJ1764
CCGGTGAAATTTTACGACGAGTAAAATTCCATCGGCTTTAATTTTTTCAATAAAAATAAGGACCACTTCTGATAAAATTAAGTTACCACACAAAATCCATCAGAAAGAAGTGTCCTTATGTTTAAAAATTATATCATGAATCAGTTAGTTTTGCCTTTAGATTTAGAAGTAAAATTACAAAATAATGATATTGCCTTCCATGTCCATCATTTAGTTGAAAGTATCCCACATGAAGCGTTCGAGCCATTTCTTCGAAATGAGGGATGTCCTGCCTACCATCCACGCATGATGCTTAAAATTATTTTATGTGCCTACACGCAATCTGTCTTTTCAGGTCGCAAAATTGAAGCCCTACTAAAAGACAGTATCCGTATGATGTGGCTAGCTCAAGGACATGAACCCAGCTACCGCACAATCAATCGATTCCGTGTTCAATCAGAAGTGAAAGATTTAATACGTCAATGTTTTGTCCAATTCCGTTGCCAATTGATTGAAGAAAAACTTATTGATCAAGAAGCGGTTTTTATTGATGGTACAAAGATTGAGGCAAATGCTAATAAGTTTACGTTTGTCTGGAAGAAATCAATTGAGAAATATCATCAAAGTTTAATTGAAAAGTCAAACCAGCTATACAATGAGCTACTCGAGAACGAAATCATCCCTGAAATTGAACGTGAAAGAGATGAACAGTTATCATTGGAAGAACTTACAGAATTGTGTCAAAAAGCGGACGATATCGTAACCACGTATGATAAACAAATAGAAGCATCAACAGACGTTCCAGAACGAAAAGCTTTAAGAGGTGAACGCAAATACCCGAAACAAGTGCGTAAACAATTGATTGATTTTGTCTTACGAAAACAAAAATATCAACAAGACTTTGAAATCTTTGGCGCACGAAATAGCTATTCTAAAACAGATCCTGATGCGACCTTTATGCGAATGAAAGATGATTATATGAAAAACGGACAATTGAAAGCTGGTTACAATGTACAAATTGCAACAGAAGGTCAATACACGCTTGCCTATAGTTTATTTTCAAACCCAACGGATACAAAAACGTTAATTCCTTTTTTAGATGAGATCGAGCAACATTATTTCGAGTTACCGAAGAACATTGTCGCAGATGCGGGTTATGGTAGTGAACAAAACTATAATGATATCCTTGCCAATAGAAAACGAGAAGCACTTATTACGTATAACCTCTATTTGAAGGAGCAAAAGAAAAAGTACAAACAAAACACATTTAATCCAGACAACTGGAAGTATGATATAGAAACAGATACCTATACATGCCCTAATCAAAAACGGCTTGAATTTCAATATCATTCTATCCGAAATGACCGAACAGGCTTTGAACGGGAGTTCAAAATCTATGAATGCGAAGACTGTTCAGAATGCCCCTTCCGTTCATCATGCACAAAAGCAAAAGAAGGCAACAATCGAAAATTAATGGTGAATGAAAAATGGGAACAGCAAAAAGAATATGTAAGAGAGAAGCTTTCAGAAGAGAAAACGAGTGCCCTCTATCGAAAACGCAAAATCGATGTGGAACCAGTTTTTGGATTCTTGAAGGCTAATTTGCGTTTCACTCGATTTTCTGTACGAGGCAAATCGAAGGTAGAAAACGAAATGGGCCTCGCGTTAATGGCCGTGAATTTAAGAAAATTCACGGCCAACAATTAGGATAATAGAAGAATATCCACACAATAAAAGAGAAAGGTGAATTTGAGTATGCTCAAATTCACCTTTCTCTTTATTTGAAGCTAGTTATGTCCCAGCCCCTT
>NZ_JBALNY010000186.1:0-6865 GCF_036962145.1 Bacillus sp. JJ1764
TATTATATAACGAATCGTGATTCATTTGTTAAAAAATGTTCTGAAAGTGTGTTAGAAAACTTAACCATTGATAGATTTTTTCCAATGGATAGAATTAGTGTATACTGAAACTAAAAAAGCACGGGGTATTTCCATGAATCGAACTATTTCTGATATTGCCAAAATAGCAGGTGTAGCTAAAAGTACAGTTTCCCGCTATTTAAACGGAGGGTCGGTCAGCGATTCTACTAAAAAGAAAATTGAATTAGTGATCAATGAAACCGGGTATGTTCCGAATACATTTGCACAAAGCCTTAAGGCGAAAAAAACGAATATTATTGGGACGATTGTACCGAGGCTGGATTCATATGCTGCTTCCAATACGTTAATTGGCATTGATGAGGAATTAAGAAACCAAAACTATCAGATGTTGATTGCCAACACAAATCAAGATTTAGAACGGGAGATTGAAAGTTTATACAGCTTCGAGCGCCAAAAGGTCGCCGGCATTATTTTGCTGGCAACAGTAATCACAGAAGCTCATTTAGAGGCGTTTCAAAAGATCCAAATTCCGGTGCTGCTTGTAGGGCAGTACAATGAAAATACTTATAGTCTTATCCATGATGATTATGCTGCAAGTTACGAACTGGCAAAAAACATTTTAGAAAAAGGTCATCGAAAAATTGCATATTTGGGTGTAACCGAGAAAGATATTGCTGTCGGGATTAAGCGAAAGCAAGGGTTTAAAGCTGCGGTAAAGGAGTACCCGAATTGTGATGTCCGGTACTATGAAACGGGGTTTAAAATCTTGGATGCGATGAAAGCGGCTGACAGCATATTGGATGACTTCCAGCCTACGATGTTGTTTTGTGCCACCGATAATATTGCTTTAGGAGCATTGAAGGCCTCGTATCTAAAAGGAGTAAACGTACCGGGTGATTTATCAATTGTTGGGTTTGGGGGATATGAAATTACAGAAGTCATACATCCTGCTATTACAACAGCGAAATTCCATTATAAAGAGGCAGGTCATATGGCAGCCCAACAAATTGTTCGCCTCGTAAATGGTGAAGAGATCCAAAAATTAACACTATCAAGATTTGAAATAATTGAGAGAGAAAGCGTTGACAATCTGACAGATAGTAAAATATAATAAAAGTACGAAACCGGTTCCATTTACTTGGTTTTCTCTTTTATTAATTTTTGGAACCGGTTCCTCACGTGGTATAATCATATATTTTTTTATCAGATTTTGGAACCGGTTCCTAAAAAGCCGGAAAAGGAGGAAATTCTAAATGAATTACAAGCAAGTAGCCAAAGAAGTCCTGGAGGCGCTTGGCGGTAAGGACAATGTTTCAGCTGCCGCTCACTGTGCAACCCGTTTACGATTGGTGCTGCATGATGAGGAAAAGATTGACCAGAAAAAACTAGATGAAATGGATCTAGTGAAGGGGACTTTTTCAACAGGTGGCCAATATCAGATTATTCTTGGTTCGGGAACGGTTAATGAAGTTTATAAGGAATTTACTAAATTAACGGGTTTAACGGAGATGTCCACCAATGAAGTGAAAGAGGCTGGGTCTAATAAATTAAACCCGCTTCAGCGTTTTGTCAAAATGCTTTCAGATATATTTGTTCCTATCATCCCGGCCATTGTGGCTGGTGGTCTGTTAATGGGACTAAATAACGTACTGACTGCTTCAGATTTATTTATTGATGGAAAATCGCTAATTGAGGCCTATCCGCAAATGGCAGATTTGGCGGCATTAATCAATACATTTGCCAATGCGGCCTTTGTCTTCCTTCCTGTGTTGATTGGCTTCTCAGCAACTCAAAGATTTGGTGGCAATGCCTTTCTAGGTGCAGCACTGGGCATGCTGATGGTTCACCCGGATCTTTTAAATGGCTATGGGTATGGTGCGGCTTTAGCAGATGGGAAGATTCCCGTTTGGAAGATTTTCGGCTTTGAAATTGAAAAGGTTGGCTACCAAGGAACCGTTCTTCCTGTCCTGGCGGCTTCCTACATTTTGGCCAAAACAGAAACCTTCTTAAGAAGAAGGATTCCATCCGCTTTGGATAACTTGCTCACACCGTTATTCTCTATTTTTATTACAGGTGTTTTGACCTTTACATTGGTTGGTCCGGTAATGCGTTCAGCTGGTAACTTCTTAACAGATGGTTTGGTTTGGATGTATGATACAACAGGACCTATAGGCGGGGCCATTTTCGGTCTTGTGTATGCTCCGATTGTAGTAACTGGCATGCACCATAGCTTTATTGCGGTTGAAACTCAGTTACTAGCCGATATCGCCAAGACAGGCGGATCATTCATTTTTCCAATTGCAGCCATGTCAAATATTGCGCAAGGTGCAGCCACTATTGCCGTTCTACTAAGAACAAAGGACAGCAAAATAAAAGGTGTAGCCTCTGCTGCAGGGATTTCTGCTTTATTGGGAATCACGGAACCAGCCATGTTTGGGGTTAATTTAAAACTGCGATATCCGTTTATTGGAGCAATTATCGGATCTGCAGCAGGTGCAGCGTTTATATCTATATTTAAAGTAAAGGCAATTGCTCTAGGGGCTGCTGGTCTCCCAGGTATCATTTCCATTAAACCGGGTACCATTACCTTTTATATCATCGGGATGGCGATTTCGTTTGCAATCGCTTTTCTCACAACGCTGTTTTTAGCAAAAAGAAACACCCTTAAACAGGATAAGGAATATGTAAAACGAGTTGCGTAGAAGAAAAAATAAGATGGAGGATCAATTTGATTCTCCTTTCTTAGTGAGGTTACAACAATGGAATGGACAAAAGAACGAAGGTATACACGATTACATGAAGTGGAACAAGAGGAAATTGCGGAGCTTTCAAAAACGGTCAATGAGAGTCCTTGGAGACAAAGCTTTCATATTCAACCTGTCACAGGTTTGTTGAATGACCCAAATGGATTTTCCTTTTTTAATGGAGAGTATCATTTGTTTTATCAGTGGTTTCCGCTTGGGCCGGTTCATGGCTTAAAATATTGGTATCATACCAAATCCAGGGATCTGGTCCATTGGGAAAATATTGGGATTGCCATTGAACCGAAAGATTACTTTGATAGCCACGGAGCCTATTCAGGAAGTGCCATTGAGCATAACGGAGAACTTCATTTAATGTATACGGGTAATACTAGGGATGAAAATTGGGAGAGGCATCCGTACCAATGTGTTGCTGTTATGGATCGTCAGGGCATGATCTCGAAGAGGGAGAACCCTGTCATTTCCACTCTCCCAAAAGGATATACAGCCCATTTTCGAGATCCTAAAGTATGGAAATCTGGGGAAACCTTTTATGCCGTCATTGGTGCTCAACGAATAAATGAAACAGGCTGTGTTTTACTGTATAGCTCGCCTAACATGTCTGATTGGAAGTGGGAAGGTGAAATCAAAACAGGTTTGACCTCATTTGGATATATGTGGGAATGCCCCGATTACTTTGAATGGCAGGAAAAAGGTGTCCTTATTTTTTCTCCTCAAGGGCTGCCGCCAAAGGGAGATGAATACCACAATATCTATCAATCTGGTTATATTCTAGGGGAGAAGCTTAATTTTGAGGATAGAAGCTTGATGCATGGTGATTTTAAGGAATTGGATCGAGGCTTTGACTTTTACGCACCACAAACTATGTTGGATTCAATGGGAAGAAGAATCTTAATAGGCTGGATGGGGCTGCCGGAACTTGTTTACCCAACGGATCGGTACGGCTGGGCTCATTGTTTAACCCTTCCAAGGGAAATAACAATTCAAGGAGATCAGCTACTTCAAAAGCCAGTACAGGAATTAGCCTTGTTACGTAGTGAAAAGGTAGAAGTTAAAGTAAATATTGACAATAACACGGTTGAAGTTGCTGAGTTTTCCGGAGAAACCTATGAATTAATGGCTGAATTTACCGAGCGTTCAGCCTTAATGTTTGGTGTCGAGCTTCGTGTAGGGGAAAAAGAAAAAACGATTATTTATTATGACCAAACAAGTAATAAAGTAATCTTTGACAGAACCTATTCCGGGGAGCCTTTCGCTACCCAATATGGAACAGTTAGAAAGTGCAATTTAAATGCTAGTGCACTAAAACTTCATATATTTGTTGACGTTTCATCTGTAGAAGTCTTTGTGAATGATGGAGCAGAAGTGTTCACAGCTAGAATTTTTCCAAAAAAAGATAGTACAGGAATTCGTTTTTTTGCTCAAGATGGGCAAGTGAATCTCAGGGCAACTAAATGGACAATAGACAAGAGGTGAGATGATTGGGAACATTATTCTCTATTGGCGAAGTGTTGATTGACTTTATTCCACAGCAAAAAGGTGTGGCACTTAAAAATGTATTATCATTTGAGCGGGCACCGGGAGGAGCTCCTGCAAATGTGGCAGCTGCAGTAGCAAAATTTGGTGGACGGTCTGCGCTGATTTCCAAGCTTGGGATCGATGCATTTGGGGATTTCCTTCTCGATGAACTGAACCGGGCCGGAGTAGAGACGGGTTATATCTTGCGGACCAAGGATGCGAATACCGGTCTAGCATTTGTTTCACTGACCGAAAGTGGTGAGCGGGATTTCTCTTTTTATCGAAATCCTTCCGCGGATTTGTTGTTAACAGCAGAAGAAATAGATTCCGGGTGGTTTGGTCCTGGGGACATTCTCCACTTCTGTTCTGTTGATTTAGTTGAAAGTCCTATGAAGCAAGCACATAAGAAAGCTATACAGACTGTTATGGAGAATAAGGGCCTTGTCAGTTTTGACCCGAACGTCAGACTTCCATTGTGGGAAAGTCCGCAAGCGTGCCGAGAGGCCATTCGTGAATTTCTCCCGCTTGCCCATATCGTAAAAGTTTCCGATGAAGAGTTGGAATTTATTACGGGTGAAAGTACGGTTGACGCAGGAATTTCCGCGCTTTTTGTTGGCAATGTAAAAGCGGTTGTTTTTACTAAAGGGGCAGAAGGTGCAGAAATCTATTTAAAGAATACAAAGCATGCCTCTAAAGGGTACTCAGTGCAAGTGGAGGATACAACTGGAGCTGGAGATGCTTTCATTGGCGGCTTTCTTTACAAACTGCTGGAAAGAAAGGCTGTTCCGGGAAATCTAGAAGCTATTTTACAGGAGCATTATGCTGACATTCTGGCATTTGCCAATGGCAGTGGAGCCTTGGCCACAACTGGAAAGGGAGCTATATCCTCTTTACCGACTAAAGAACGAGTACTGAATTTGGTAGTAAATAAAAAGTAAAGTTTACATTCTATTAACCTATAATTTATTGACTATTTACAAAAATCAAACAGTTAATTTATATTACTCCTCTACAATCAAACTTGAAGTTGATTAAAAAGAGGAGTGATTTTTTTATGAAAAAGAAAGCAATTGCAAGTGCAGCATTGTCCTTGGCAGTCATGACAGGTTTAGGGTTGAGCCAGATGAATGATGTGAAGGCTGCATCTAATGGGAAAAAAGATGTTCACGGGAATGCAAAGAACGTCATTGTATTTGTAGGGGATGGAATGGGGGCTGCCCACCGTGATGCCATCCGATTAGCCTCGGTAGGGTTAAATGGAAATCTGGCAATGGACGATATGCCAGTATCTGGAGAAGTACATACCAGCTCAACATCCGTCATCACTGATTCCGCTGCTGCCGCTACAGCGATGGCTTCGGGCGTAAAAACTTATAATGGAGCAATTGGTGTTGACGCGAATAAAAAGCCAGTCAAGACGATTCTTGAAATGGCGAAAAGCGCAGGAAAATCAACAGGGCTCGTCACAACGAGTCAAATTACGGATGCGACACCTGCAGCATTTGGCGCACATGTTACCGATCGTTCTTTGCAAAGTGACATTGCTAAACAATATTTAGAGAATAGCAAGGTAGACGTATTGCTAGGTGGAGGCGAGGATTTCTGGTATCCTGCAGGGAATCCCGGTGCTTATCAAGACCAGCCTGCTAAGGACCCAACTGAGAAAAGTAAAGGGACACAGGGAAATCTAGTCGAAGAGGCCAAGAAATTAGGGTATAACTATGTCACAAATGAAAGTGAAATGGACAAATCAAAAGGTAGTAAACTCTTAGGCCTTTTTGCAAATGAGGAAATGTTCGAACAGCGTGAAGAGGGTCAAGGGGATCTATATAACCCGGTTGTTTCCTTGCCTAAGATGACAGAAAAAGCAATCGATACTCTTTCTAAAAACAAAAAAGGATTTTTCTTGATGGTAGAAGAAGAAGGAATCGACGAGATGGCCCATGAAAACAATGCTGAAAAAATGCTGAAAGCCGGTCAGGAATTGGATAAATCAGTTGCCGTAGCAAAGGAGTTTGCTAAGAAAAATCCTGATACTTTAGTTCTGGTGGTGGCAGATCATGAATGCGGCGGACTTGCCATTGAAGATGTGAGCAGCACTGACGAATCGGGGGACGGCATATCGAAGGAAGATGGCCCATTTTCTGTGGCAAACAGCAGCGGCAAATTCATCCTTGACTGGACGACCAGCGGACACGGAGGGGTTTCTGTACCATTAACCGCGACTGGAGCTGGAGCAGAGCTATTGGCAGGAACATATGAAAATACGCATATCTTTGATGCTGTTAAAAAAGCTATGAGATTAAAATAACGATTTAAATGGAAAAATGAGGGGTTTGCTGTCTGAATATGCAAACCCTTTTTTTATTCCGATAGTTACTGAGAGATCATAACGACCGTTAAGGAAAAAAGGATATCTGTGGGGTCGTTATGGTGGGGGGCATAAAGCCCGTACGAATAAAAAGGTAGCACCAAGGTCGTTAGCTTATTGAAGCCCAAACCCGCAAAAATTCCAGAAAAGAGTAGCCAAGAGGGCTTATTGAAGTCCAAACCCGCAAGAATTC
>NZ_JBALNY010000186.1:7048-10706 GCF_036962145.1 Bacillus sp. JJ1764
CCAAACCCGCAAGAATTCTAGAAAAATAATAGCCCAATTCCCTCTATTCCCACCCTAAATCCAAAGATGCTTAAAAAGCACAAACCCTATAATCCAATCCCAACTAGGTCTCTAGTCGTAGATAACTTTACACCAGCTGCCCGATGATGATAGAGATATGGAAAACCTATAATAAGAAAGGTAAAATCATCCAACAGATAAACACAGAAAGACACAAAGGGGTACAAAATCGTAACGGAGGGGAAGAGAAAAGATGCAATCGTGGATTAAATTTTCATTAAAGAATGCAGGAGTTATTTTTATAGCTATGTTAATGGTTATAGCAGGAGGGATTTTCTCTGTCAAAACCATGAAGATGGAATCAATGCCGAATGTCGACATTCCTTATATTGTCGTGCAGGTTCCATACATTGGCGCTACACCTGAACAAGGGTTAGAGGATATAGGAAAGCCGCTGGAGTCTACGTTGTCCGGCATAAAAAAACTGGATAATTTGTATATTGAAGCCCACAGTAATGTGGTCGTGGGGATCCTTGAATTCGAGATGAGCAAGGATATGGATGAAGCCGAAAAGGATGTTACCACGGCTGTCGCCTCGATGAAGCTGCCTGAAGGAGCAGAAAAACCAGAGATTTTAAAGGATGGCCCTTCTGCCGCGCCCGTGTTTCAATTTGCCCTTTCATCTGAAAAAGCCAGTCAATCAGACCTTACACAATATATCAATGATCACATCAAGCCGGCTTTAACCGGTATAGATGGTGCAGGTGCTATTGATATTTCCGGTGAGACGGAAAAGGAAATCGCAGTTAAATTGGATCCTGAAAAAATGAAAAATTATGGGATTTCATTTGAGACAGTTAAGCAAACCTTTTTAGCTCATCATTTTGCCTTTCCGGCTGGGCAGGTAAATGTAGAGGATAAAACATTAAATGTGCAGGCTGAGTTCAAATTACATTCTGTTAAGGAAGTTGAAAATATTCAAATTCTGTCTCAAGGACCAACTGGTATTCAACATGTAAAATTATCAGACATCGCTTCGGTTTCTTATCACAATAAAAAGGAAACAGTATATACTCGATTAAATCAAGAGCCGGCTGTATTAGTAGAAATGAAAGCACAGCCCGGGTCCAACGCTGTCAAAGTGGTATCGGAGGCTAAGAAAAAGCTAGACGATTTAGAGCTACCAACTGGTTATCAATTAACAAAATTATATGATACATCAAAGGAAGTAAAATCATCAGTGGATGGAATGCTGCGAGAAGTATTGCTTGGAACCTTGTTTGCCGTGATTGTTACGTTCTTGTTCCTACGTAATATAAGAGCAACAATCGTAGCTGTTCTTTCCATACCATTATCTATCTTAGCATCCATGATTACACTCAAATATTTTGATTACAGTTTAAACATGATGACACTTGCGGGAATAGCCGTAGCTGTTGGGCGTGTTATTGATGACTCGATTGTCGTCATCGAAAATATTTACCGCCGTACCTTAACCAGCGCAAGGCGTGATGAGAGAATGGTGCTAGCGGCAGCGAAAGAAGTAGGTGGTGCGATTACCTCCTCAACGTTGACAACCATTGCTGTATTTGGACCGCTGTCATTTGTACCTGGCATCATTGGCCGCTTCTTTGCACCATTTGGCATAACGGTTATTGTGGCCTTGGCTTTCTCGCTTATTGTCTCCTTAACCGTCGTCCCATTATTGGCAAAGCTATTTTTACTGCGAATTAAACATAAAGAAGTTAAAGAAACCTTTTTGGAAAAGTCATATAAGCACTTATTAACGTGGGTGTTAAATAAAAGGGCAGTCACGATCATCCTAGCCGTCATCATGTTTGCCGGATCTCTTGCATTAGTTCCAATGATTCCGAAGAACTTTTTACCGCAGGAAAAAGCAGTTTCTTACAGATTAACAGGAGATCTACCGGATGGAACATCACTGGATAAAGCAAATAAACTGGCTGTAAAGATGGAAGATATTTTAAAGAATGAGAAGCATGTGAAACATATCCAAACAGTTGTGAATGGCGAACATATACGTTTTTCCATTGATTTAAAGGATGAGATCACGAAAGAACAAGCTAGTGATTTTGAAAAAAACGTAAGAGTACAAGTCGAAAAATTGGATGATCAAATGCAAGTTGCTCTTTCACCTGTCGGAATTGCCGGTACATCCGGGGTGGCCCTAATTGTTGAAGGGGGCAATGCTAAAGATTTAGAGACTGCAGGAAAGTTGATTACAGAAGAAATTAAGGATATCGATGGCTTGGAAAATGTGAAATCCAACCTCACGGGAGTAAAGGAACAGCTCCAATTGGATATTGATGATCAAAAAGCAGCAGAAAAGGGGTTAAATCCTGTCATGATCGCAGGTCTTGTAAGAGAACTTATTTCCGGCGACCATGTGGCTGACATGCAAGTGGACGGAAAGACAACCAATGTTACCCTATTGTTGAATAGCAATCCTGTAAATTCCATTGACGAAATTATGAGTCAAAAAATCACTAATCCGCTAGGACAGCAATTCAGTCTTTCGGAAGTAGCTGCCCTGAAAAAAGTACCAAGTCCGTCCGCATTATTCCGCTTAAATCAACAGCCATATGTGGAAGTGACTGGCCGAATCACAACGGATAATTCCTCTGGTGTGCAGGCTGAGGTAGATAAACGCTTGAAAACGTTAGATTTGCCAAAAGGAGTAACCTATCATTCAGAAGGACAGGCGCAAGCCATGAATGAAGGGTTCACTAATATGACAATAGCGATGGCGGTTGCGGTTGTGCTTGTATTTATCGTGATGCTGATCGCATTTGGAAATATGCTCATGCCGGTTGCGATTTTATCGTCATTGCCGTTCTTATTTTCCGGTGGCTTACTGGGATTGTATGTAACAAACCAAGCACTTGGTATGCCAGCGTTAGTTGGATTCCTGATGCTAATCGGAATTGTAGTCACGAACGCTATTGTTTTAATGGAGCGAGTGAAACAGAATGAGAAGAAAGGCATGGAGCTAAAAGCTGCTTTGCTTGAAGCGGGAAAAACACGTTTACGCCCGATTCTTATGACGGCTCTTGCGACGATAGGAGCTCTTCTACCACTGGCTTTATCAACTGAAGGTGGCTTAATTTCACGATCGTTAGCGATTGTGGTTATATCAGGACTATTAACTTCTACGCTCTTAACCTTGGTCATTGTGCCTACAACGTATCATGTGATGACATCAGCAAAAGCAAAATTATTGAAAAGAAACACAGACCAAAAGGTTGAAAAAGTATCAGCATAATAGCTCTAAAGAAATTTATGGTATAACCCACAACAAAATGGATAGGAATAAATATAATAGATAGTAATAATTACAGTTGACGTTTGGAAATTTATGTATTATCATTGTTGTTAATCATTTAGTTCAGGCTATGAAAAGGACATGAATCATGCTTCGCTTTCTTATTAGAGAACAGGGTCACCGGCTGAAAGCCCTGAAGAAAAAAGGATGATTTACCACCTTGGAGCTGTTATGGGGAAATGGGTTAGCCAGAGTATCTATAACCGGGATAACCGTTATCAATTTGAGCGAAAAACGAACTTAGTCGTTTTTTGAAATTAGGGTGGCACCACGACCACACTCGTCCCTATTATTGGGATGGGTGTGGTCTTTTTT
>NZ_JBALNY010000186.1:10739-16411 GCF_036962145.1 Bacillus sp. JJ1764
GTTATGGGGAAATGGGTTGACCAGAGTATCTATAACCGGGATGACCGTTATCTTATTGAGCATCAAACACGTATATCGTCGTGTTTAATGGAATTAGGGTGGTACCACGACCGCACTCGTCCCTTCAAGTAGGGATGAGTGCGGTTTTTTTTATTAAAAAAATGAAATTAGGAGGATGAAATTATGTCTAATCAATCAGAAGCGGAAAAAATAAACCATCGTAAGCTTGGCCAAGAGTTAGAATTGTTCACTTCAATCGAAGAAGCTCCAGGAATGCCCTTTATACTGCCAAATGGAATGGTCATCCGGAACGAGCTTGAACATTTTTGGAGAAAAAAACATCAATTAGCAGGTTATCAGGAGATAAAAACTCCTATTATGATGAAGCAAGAGCTATGGGAGCAATCCGGTCATTGGGAACATTATCATGAAAATATGTACTTCTCCAATGTGGATGAACAAAAGTATGCGATTAAGCCAATGAATTGCCCCGGAGCTATTTTAATTTACAACAGTAAACGGAGAAGCTATCGTGAATTGCCGATCCGATTTGCGGAACTTGGATTAGTCCATAGACATGAGCTTTCCGGTTCTTTAAATGGTCTATTAAGAGTTCGTTCCTTTACTCAAGATGATGCACATTTATTTGTTCGAGTGGACCAGATTGAGTCCGAAATCGAAAAGGTTTTGAAATTAATTGATGAGTTTTACGCTCACTTTGGTTTTGATTATAGAGTAGAGCTTTCTACTCGTCCTGAGGAATACATGGGTTCTGAAGAAGTTTGGGATCAGGCGGAGTTAGCCTTGAAATCAGTGTTGAGTAATAGCGAGGTGAATTTTAACATTAACCCCGGCGATGGTGCTTTTTATGGTCCAAAAATTGATTTTCATATCTTAGATTCACTTGGACGAAGCTGGCAATGTGGTACAGTTCAACTTGATTTTCAAATGCCGGAAAAATTTAATTGTACTTTTGTTGGTGAAGATAATAAGCTTCATCGTCCAGTTATGGTTCATAGGGCTATTTTTGGTTCAGTTGAGCGGTTTATGGCCATATTAATCGAACATTATGCTGGAGAGTTTCCCCTCTGGTTGGCTCCTGTTCAAGCAAAAATCTTACCAATTTCTGATGCCCAAGTAGATTATGCAAATGAAGTTAAGTCTCAAATGGGGTTAGCGGGATTGCGAGTCGAAGTCGATGATAGGGTAGAGAAGATTGGTTTCAAAATTAGGGAGGCTGAAAAACTTAAGATTCCTTATATGCTTATTATTGGTCAAAAAGAGGTCGAGAACCAATCTTTGGCGCTAAGAAAGAGAAAAGCAGGGGACCTTGGTGTCGTGAAAATTCACGAGGTAATGGAACAATTTAATAAAGAAATAAATAATCGTTAGTTTATTACAAAGCCTAACAGGATTCATTCCTATTGGGCTTTTCTTTTTTTATGTTAAAAAATGTGATTTATTGTGAAATATTGAAAAATAATCACACCGAATTCACATAAACACCTTGTTAATAATGCGAATATCGTTTACTCTACTAAAAGAGTAGTGTCAAAAAAGGGTGGTGCTAAATGTTACCGTTTGAACGCCAGCAACAACTATTAATCTGGTTGAAACAGGAAGGTCCGCTTTCTATCACAGAAATCAGCAAACGTTTAAATGTTTCAGAAATGACGGTGTATCGCGACATAAAGGTATTGATGGAGGATCGGAAGGTTGTTAAAACCTCAGGTGGAGTTTCCTTGGCGGAAACAAAGCAAGGATCTTCAACTGCATGCACGTATTGTTTAAAAGAGTCCAATACTCGGCACTCTGTTCAAATCATTACTCATGATTTAAAAATTGAACAACAATGCTGCCCTCACTGTGGATTAATGAGATACAGCGATATTGAAAAAGATGTATCACAAATTATCTGCAGAGACTTTTTGAGTGATACCACCATTAGTGCCAAAATGGCTTTTTATGTTATTGATTCAGATTTTAATTTGAACTGTTGCCAACCGCAAGTATTAGCTTTCGGTTCATTAAAACATGCTGAACAATTTCAAAGGGGGTTTGGAGGAGCATTACTGCCATTTGATAAAGCTATAAAAGAAATCAAGCAGCGAATGAATGGGCAAAAGGGATGTGGCTGTCACAAATGAGACGTTATCTTTTTCTATTCATTTCAGCAATAGTAGTTTTTCTATTTTTAAACCCTGCGTATACATCGGCTCATGCTTATATCATAAAATCAGAACCATCCGAAAATGAGATTCTCGATCAAGCTCCAAACCGGGTTTCCATTCAGTTCGATGAAACCATTCAACCAACGTTTCATTCTATCAAAGTATTTGATTCGGATGGGAAACAAGTGGATCAGAAGAATGGAAGAATTGATCCCCAT
Organism: Bacillus sp. JJ1764; assembly: GCF_036962145.1. Lineage (NCBI taxonomy): Bacteria > Bacillati > Bacillota > Bacilli > Caryophanales > Bacillaceae > Bacillus > Bacillus sp. JJ1764. Next base: position 13,129 of record NZ_JBALNY010000186.1, read on the forward strand.
CATGCCTCAATCATTGGAGCTGACTTGGAAAGCAATCTTCCAAATGGAACTTACACCGTTCAATGGAAAGTGGTGTCGGGTGATGGACACCCCGTTGAAGGAATCATTCCCTTCCAAATCGGTGAGGGGGAAAATAACCATATCGTTAATCAGAAGTCAAAGGGCTATACGCCTGGAATAGATTTAATGATTATTCGCTGGCTTCAATACATAAGCAATGCCATTCTTGTTGGGATGTTGTCTGTTACCCTATTCATTGTGCCTAAAGATTTGGTCGAGAACCTGAGGGTTCAGAAGGTCTTTAGTAAATTAACTACTTATTCACTCGCTATACTATGTGTCAGCATTTTATTGGGGTTGCCTCTGCAAACCACGATTGAATCTGGTTTATCATGGGGAGAGGTTTTTCATGCCGATGTAATGAGGAAAATGCTAACGAGCAGTGTGTATGGGAATGTGTGGATTTTCCAAGTGTTAACCCTAATCGTCCTGTGTGCTGCAGCGACTTTCATAGAGAAACCATTAAGGGAGTGGATTTCTCTGATCCTAGGGATGGGGTTGCTTGGGATGAAGGCCTTTACCAGCCATGCAGGATCGACTGAAAATGTGTTTCTTTCCGTAGGGATGGATTTTCTTCATCTTGGGTCCTCCTCCATTTGGATTGGTAGTTTAGTTGCCTTGATTGCCTTAAATCCATTTGCCAGAAATGCAGAAACTAAGCCATTATATATGAAATTCATCCGAACGTTTTCAAGATTCGGGGTAGTCATCGTGTTGGTTTTATCACTGACGGGAGTTTACGGGAGTTTCGTATATATTCCAACCTTCCGTTCACTTTTCCAAACGGATTACGGGAGAATCTTATTGGGTAAGGTGTTTCTCCTTATGGTAATGCTAGTGTTTGCAGCGGTAAATTTTTCAAAAGGCAAGCGAAATCGTGACCAAGGACTCAATAAAACGATATGGGGGGAATTGGTCTCTGGGCTCATCGTATTGGTTCTTTCTGTGATCTTAACGAATCTGCCAACGGCTGCTGCATCCCCCGGACCCATAAATGAAACAAAGAATGTACATGGCGATACGATTACTTTTGCAGCAACACCCAACGTAATCGGTAAAAACACCTTTGCCGTCACATTAAAAGACCGTCATGGACGTTCTATAAATAATGTCGAACAGGTAACCCTTACTTTCCACTCCCTGGACATGGAAATGGGTGAAGCTACATTACCCTTAAAAAAGGGCAAGGATGGCAAATATGAAGCTAGTGGCATGCATTTCAATATGGCTGGTCGTTGGGAAGTAAAAGTTCACGCCCTGACTAAAGATTTAGAGGCAGTAGACGCTGTTTTTAACGTGATTGTAGGCAGTCAGTAAAATAATAATAGAGGAGATATTATAGACCATGAAAAAGATTTTTAAAGTATTTTTACCAACTTTTTTAGGATTATTTTTATTTTCAAGTGTGGCTAGTGCCCATGTAACTGTAATACCTAATACATCAACTACTGGGGCCTGGGAAACCTATACGGTTAAAGTTCCGGTTGAAAAAGATGTGCCTACTACAAAATTTACTTTAAAAGCACCAGCTGGGTTGGAAATTATGTCCTATCAGCCTGTGCCAGGCTGGAATTATTCCACGGACAAAGATGAGAATGGAAAAGTGAAATCTATTACATTTGAAGCAACTGGAGAAGGCATCTTGCCTGGTCAATTCCAACAGTTTTCTTTTGTCGGGAAGAATCCTGATAAAGCTGGAGAAGTAGCTTGGGATGCATTCCAATTTTATAAAGATGGCAGCATTGTTGAATGGACAGGAGACGAAGGGTCAGACTCTCCGCATTCGATCACAAAAATAGTTTCTGGAGCGTCAACGGACCATCATGCGGCCTCGGATTCTGCTCAGCATGAGGAAAAAGGGCATGCAGAATCGACTAAAGCAGAAACAAAATCAGAATCTTTACCGCTTATTTTATCTATTGTTTCGGTCTTATTAGCGTTAGTTGCCTTGATCGTCGCTTTCCGAAAAAAATAAACCTTCTAACATAAACGAGAAATTTACCTTAGGTAGACTTCTCGTTTTTTTTATTGACTATTATTAGATTTTGTTCAGCAAAATGAATTTTTATTAATATATAAAGAATACTAATTTTAATATCCTTCTCTATGTAAAAGGAGATTTTAATGAAAGTAGAAATTTGGATTCTTATTATATCTATCATTATTACCATCATATTATTATGGAAATTTATTCCGAGAAATAAGATATTAGATGCTCATATTAGTTTTTTATTTATGCAGGTTCTAACATGGCTATTTGGATCGATTGTGTCAGAAGAAAAGTTAATCGTGTACCCAGTTCGTTTTATGGAGTATGCCTATAGGGTGAGTTTTACTTTTGAATATTTTATTTTCCCAGCGGTAAGTGCCATATATAACGTAAATTTCCATCGTTTGAATAATGTAAAATATAAGGTTGGCTACATGTTCTTCTTTCCATCGATCATTTCGGGTACAGAGGCTATCTTGGAGAAATACACGGATGTCATCAAATACATTCATTGGGCTTGGTATTGGTCCTGGATTACTATTTTTATCACTCTGCAACTTTCATATTGGTATTATCTTTGGTTTATGAAAAAAATGAAGGTGAAATTTACTATAGAAAATGAGGACTCTAGTTCTATGGAGTGAAATTAAAAAGGGCTCTGATAAAAGTGAAATAGCCGGGAGAACACCAAATTTTAAATAAAAATATAGCAAGGGATGAAATATTGTGATTTATATCTACAATGATTATGGCGGAACGCATACAACCTCTTTAGCTGCAGCGTATCACTTGAAACAATTACCACAATCAGAAAGAACCTTAACCTCGGAAGAAATCCTAAACGTAAACTTTTTTAATAAATTAACAAAAAAGGATTTCGGAAAACTTATTTTTCACGGAATCGATGATGAAGGTCATTCAGTATATACCATAGGGCGGAAACGGAACAAACTAGTTGTTCCTGCAATGAAGGAAATGATCTTACTTATGCAAGAAAAATTCCATGCGGATGAAAAAATAGTATTCTCCAATACCTCACCGACGGTTCCATTAGTAATGTCATTTGGAGGTTTTTTTTCAAGGGGCCTTAATATTGACTTTATTGGTGTACCTTTATTGGTAAAAGGTGCCAAGCAGTGCTGTGATAATATTTTTCGCCTGGTTGAAAACACGAAGCATGTTGGAAAAACTTCCTTTAATGAAAAGGTCATTATATTAGAAAATGAAATGTTT
>NZ_JBALNY010000186.1:16416-16634 GCF_036962145.1 Bacillus sp. JJ1764
GTTTAAATAATTTCGTTTTAGATAAAAAAAGTGTCCTCTAATTAGAACACTTCAAAAATTGTCACGCCGCCTTTAGCGTTACGCCAATTTTTAATTAGTCTAAGGCATGAAACCAGTTTCAGTGCAAGGGAAACTTTTAGAGGTGAAGGGGGTTATGACTATGTATATACCCTCAATGAATGACTATTTAGATATTATCCTGATGAAAGACAAAATAT
>NZ_JBALNY010000187.1:0-1262 GCF_036962145.1 Bacillus sp. JJ1764
GTTGATGAAGAACAAAAGGAAGTGGAGAACCAAAACAACTGTCCTTCATGAGATAGATGAATGACAAAAGAAGGAGTTGTCCAAAAAAATTGTCTTTCATTCGGGTGATGAAAGACAAAGAATTCAATGTAGAATTGAACTGAACAAATGAATTGATGTTCTAAAAAATCGCGATCACTCGTAATATGCCCATTGATGAGCTCCAGTAATTTTATAATTTTTCTCAAGTGTCCTACTGATCCTTCTTTTAGATTCAATCACCTTACACCAGTCATAAATCCGATTCGTTGTAACTTTTTCTTCAGGAAACAATAGCTTGTACTCCTCAACCATTCTGAGTATTACCGATTCAACTATCTCCTCAAAACCACACGCCTTACAAATAAATTTTCTACCTACAACAGATCTGAAAAAAGAGTGACAATTAGAACAGGTGGTTCCTTTTTTAAGTTGGCTGTATGAATAGGACGGAAAATTTGAATATGGGGTCTCATTTGTTTGTAAATTGATGACTTTTTCTGCCGATTGTATGTGCTTTTGATTTAGGAAAGAAGGGGTTGAATTTAGTTTTCTTATAAAACTATTTAGCTGAGTGGGGAGAATAACTGGTTGATTTAGTGGAAGTTGAAAAAGGGTGCACTCTGGGTTTATAAAAACAAGGTAAGGTATGATAGGCGTGAAAATACCTAATTTTTGAAGTAGATTACGTAGCATTATATTGGCCCTTTTAAGCTGATCAAAGGGATTTTGTATTTCCTTATTACTCCCAACAACATACATCTTTCCATCATGGAAATAATATTCTCCTTCAAAATTTTTTACATCGATAAGGTAATTGATTCCGTCTGACATCATTAATGAATCAACTTGAAATGTGGTATTTCCTGATTTGAATAACAAGTCGTTTAAGAGTAGCATTTTTGCTTTGAGATTTTCCTCAATAAATTCATCGAACATCACCTCTCCTTGATAGCCCTTTTCTAGTGTGAAATAGGTGTTCTTTTCATCTTTTGTTAATATCATCCTGTTGTCTAAGCTCCGGTACACTTTTAAATCACGTGGTTCTTGGCGTGGCTTAATAATCATAGCTCAAATCCTTTCCTATAAAAATGTATTTATATTTTTAATTTTAATAAAAATAAAGATAAAGTGGGTAGAAAAGTATGAATATTGTGTTAATATTTTTAGGGATCTAACACCAAGGTAATGAAAATAATAGAGCGGAAGTAGAGTACTCTTCATCTAGGGTATGAATGACAAAC
>NZ_JBALNY010000188.1:0-2707 GCF_036962145.1 Bacillus sp. JJ1764
CTTTATAGGTATTGTTGATTACATAATAGGAAATCAACTTGTAAAATTATATCTGGGACAATTAGACCATGCTGACCCTAATAAAAAATATGTTTTTATCGCAATTTTATTTCTTGTTGGAGTTAATTTTGTTATTATGATTTCAACATTTTTAGCTTCAAATACTGCTAAGAAATTAGAGGCTAAAATAAATGGAGAAACACAATCTCAATGACTTTTTAAATGAAGAGCCCTTATCAAACAAGTAAGGGTTCCGTTTTGAGGTGCAAGCATAAGAAAAAATTTATAAATTCACATATGTTTTGCCCTAAATTCACAGTAAAAATCACAGAAAAAATGCTGTTGTAAAATCATCAACAGCATTTTTTTATTGGATTGGAAACTGCGATGCTCTATTTTAAAACTGTCTCGGCGGGGGTAAACGCTTCATATTGATTATATTTCGTTGATATTGATGAAATAAACCAATACTCTCTAAATGGTTCTTGATTCTTTTCCACGGTTATAATCTTATGCCCACCACCAAAATCTCCATATGATGCCCATAAATTGTATTTAACGGTATACCGCATTTTGGATTCGCTAAGCTTTTCTACTTTGGTAAAACGAAAGTTACTAACGGAAGGGCTTGACTGACCTGTCACCCAGCGAGTTTGCTCAAATCTTCTCCTTGATTGTTTTTGAAGCGATGGGGACAACATCGCATACTGAACAGCACCGCTTCGATTATTGACGCCTAATATCCACAATTCAACAGCTTGTTTCGGTTCGCCTACGTGCAAACCAGTCATAAAAGACAGTAACTGGCTTTCTGAAAGATTGAGTTGTTTTGGGGCTGCTATTGCTGGATTGTTATTAAACAGCATTAGTGAAAATAAAAGTATTATAAATCGCAATAAATTCACCTCTAAAGGTTATTTTCTTAGAGGTATTATTCTACCTGTATCTATTATTGATTCGTTATCTTGTGTCTGTTCAGATAGATACTAGGTTGGTTTTTTTCAGTTTTGCCCTTTAGGTTGAAAGAATTTCAATTTTTATACCCCAATTCGCAGGCTATTTTACACGTGTTTTCGCACATATATTCTCGCTGTTCGACAAGTATTGTCCTTCTAAAAAAACTTTGTAAGAAATCATATGGGAATTTCTGAAAAATTTTCACAGAGTGTGATTTATCCAAAAAAATAAAAGCGTGAATTAGAATGTGAAAAACCTTATTGAGATTTACCTTTTTGCACCCTGTATCGGAACCCGTTATCTAACAAGACAGGGGCTTTTTTATTATGCTTAAACATTTTTTGAAGATGTCCAAGTTAGTTCTTTAATCTGATTAATTCTGAATAGTATTTGTTATTTTGAACATTTTTACACAAGAAAAAAAACACCATTTTTATATCAGCGTCTGTCCACATTAATTTAAAAGCTCCCCCAAAAGTACCCCCAATTAAATGGGGGAGAATACAAAATAATACAAAGCAAAAAATAAATAATATAGCTTAAAATATTGATGTATCAAAGTTTAAAGCTATTTTAATACTTATGTTTATTGAGGAGCGGCATTAATTATAGTAAAATATAGCAGTCCATTACAACATAAAGGAAACTCAGCTCCAAAAAGAAAAGGGGAGTTTAACATGTCTCTAAAAGAATTGATTGGTCAAACAACTACATTAACAGTGGCCAGAATCGCTGATTTCGGCTATTTTTTAACAGATGGAAATGAAGATGTACTGCTACATAAAAATGAAGCAGATCGTGAGCTACAAGAAGGAGAGGAAGTAGAGGTCTTTCTTTACAATGATTCTGAAGGACGAACAACGGCTTCCACTCATATTCCTGAGGTAGGCGTAGGAAAATATGCGTGGGTGAAGGTAACAGATGTAAATACCAAAATCGGTGTTTTTCTTGATATCGGTTTACCTAAGGATATCCTGCTAGGGATTGATGACCTTCCGCTACATAAGTCGGTGTGGCCGAAGCCTGGGGATCTCCTGTATGTTACATTGAAAGCAGCTAAAAACTTTCTACTATATGCAAAGCCTGCGACAGATCCAGTGATTCAATCTATGACTGTTAAAGCGACAAGAAAAGATTTTAATAAGAATGTTCAAGGTCATATTTATAGGACTGCCAAAGTTGGCAGTTGGATTTATACAATTGAAGGATACAAAGGATTTATCCATGAATCGCAGCGTAACCAAGAACCGCGCCTTGGTGAAAAAGTCGAAGGGCGGGTTATTGATGTAAAGGAAGATGGTACCGTCAATGTATCATTACTGGCGAGAAAACAAGAGGCTCAGGATTTGGATGCCGAACGGGTTTATGAATATTTAATGAGCCGAAACGGTGCCATGCCATATACGGACAAAAGCCATCCAGAAGACATCCAGGAGCGATTTAACCTAAGCAAGGGTGCTTTTAAGCGTGCTATAGGAAAATTAATGAAGGACGGCAGAGTCTATCAAGAAGGTACATGGACTTACGTCAAGAAAGATTAACGTGCTTACATACAATTTTTCAAATTGACAGACACTATGGCTGAAGTCAATTTGAAAGGGGTATAGTGATGCCGCATACATCTGATAACGATAAAAAAGCTCAAGACAATAATGCACTTAGACATGAAAAAAATATGATACGCGAAAAAAATCGTCAAGCCGGGAAAAACCAATATTCTAAAAAGACAGATCATAAATAAAAAGTGGGG
>NZ_JBALNY010000188.1:2750-9898 GCF_036962145.1 Bacillus sp. JJ1764
CCCCACTTTTTATTTATGGTAATTGATTTAAAAAGAAGATCGAGATTGTCCCAGCCCCCGTATGAGCTCCAATAGCTGAACCGATAGAGGAGATATAAACTTCTTTAGGATGGAATTCTTCTTCAATCATCGCCTTCACTTCCAGCGCAGTTTCTAGGTTATCAGCATGACTGATTCCGATGATTTGACTCTCTAAATGGCTGCCGCGCTCCTTCATTAGCTCAATCAAGCGTCGCATCACTTTTTTCTTGCCACGCAATTTTTCAATCGGAACGAGTTTGCCATCTTCGACATTTAAGATTGGTTTAATATTTAAAAGCCCTCCGAGAAAAGCGGATGCCTTTGAAACACGGCCACCCTTTGCCAAATAATCCAAATCTTCAACGGTAAACAGGTGCTCCATGTGCTGACTTCTAAATAGTACATCTTTTATAATGTCTTCTTTTGATCTATTTGCGGCTGCAAGTCTTTGTGCTTCCATGACAATCAAGCCAAATCCAAGCGATGCACACTTGGTATCAATAATCATTAAATCAAAATCTGGATATTTTTCCTTGACTTGGTCAAAAATCATAACAGCGGTTGAATATGTTCCAGATAATTCCGAAGAAAAGGCTATGTATATTCCTGTTTCCTTGTTTTCCGCCATCTTTGTAAAGACTTGCTCAAAAAGTAATGGTGAGGTTTGTGATGTTTTTGGAATTATTCCGCTGCGGATTGCCTCATATACTTTTTGGGGATCAATGTTTTTTACATCTTCATATTGTTGGTTGTCTATCTGAACCTGCAAAGGAAGTAATGTAACGTTATGTTCTTCATAAAAACTTTTTGGTAAATCGCATGCGCTGTCAGCGAGTATTTTTACCGGCATGAAGCTCACCTGCTTTCAAAATATTCCTAATCACATTAAGTTTATAGGTTTCAAGCAAAAAATACAATTACCTTTCTATACTATAGAAAAAATAAGGGGGTTTTCCATTGGTTTGGCTGGAAACAAAAAAAATTTTCGTTGTGATCATTGGGGCATTATTGAATGCCCTAGGTATGAATTTATTTCTGATTCCAGCAAATGTGTATTCCAGCGGGTTTACCGGAATTGCACAATTGTTGACCAGAGTGTTACATGAATTTACTCCGATCCATCTATCGATGGGGGTGTTGCTGTTATTGTTAAATATTCCGGTCGCCATACTTGGATGGAAAAAGGTAGGAAGATCCTTTACCATTTACAGCTTTATCAGTGTTGTTCTGTCTTCGTTATTTTTAGATTTGATTCCGGTAAAACAGGTGTCGCATGACATTTTATTGAATTCGGTCTTTGGCGGAGTCATTATCGCTGTCGGGGTGGGCATAACCTTAAAATGGGGTGCTTCCACAGGCGGACTTGATATTATAGCTATGGTTCTTTCGAGAATGAAAGATAAACCGATTGGGCCTTATATGCTCATTTTAAATGGCTTTATTGTTCTGGCAGCTGGATTTTTATATGGCTGGGAAAAAGCGCTCTATACCTTGGTATTTTTATATGCCTCTACAAGAGTTATTGATACGATCCATACAAGACATGCAAAGCTAACCGCTTTTATCATTACAAAAAAAGCTGAAGAGGTAAAGAATGCTGTTCACTCCAAACTTGTAAGAGGAATCACCATGATTCCCGCTAAAGGAGCGTTCTCCAATGAAACTAGAGACATGCTCATGATTGTCATTACCCGTTATGAACTCTTTGACTTAGAACGAATTATCAAAGAAGTAGACCCGAACGCCTTTACAAATGTCGTCCAAACAACGGGTGTATACGGCTTTTTCCGCAAAGACTGACCAAGAAGGAGAGCATATGAAATCAATTCTAGCCATCATCTTATTGTTTATCCCCATTTTGACTGAGGATTCCACTGTGTTTAGGTTAGTTAAGGTAACAGGAACTACAGGGAATTATCAGATAACAGGGGAATTAAACCCAGCATCCAAAGAGTTTTTTTACACGGTTGAGGATGGACATAATGAATTAGTGAAAGAGGAAAGGGTTTTGCTAAAAGGAAAAGAGGAGAAATGGCGCCAGTTTAGTCTGAAAATCCAAATTCCAAGGGAAAAGTTGCCTGGTAATGGATCGTTGATTTTACATTTGTATGAGAAGGACAAGAGTGGAGAAATACAAAATTCTTTTCCGATGCTGCTGGAAAGGTTTTAAAACAGAAACGGAAGCACCTCGTCTTGGCACTTCCGTTTCCTTTTACATTAAGTAATCTGATCAAGCTCTTGTTGCATTTCTTGGAGCTGTCTTTGTTCCGCGAGGGTCGAGTTCGCATAAGCAGAGCTTAAAGCATTCTTTGCTTTGGCGACGGTCGAATCGCGGTCTGCAGGGCTGGCTGATTTCGCCATCTCAACAAATCTACGTGCTTCATGGAATAATTGGTTGCCCATTTGTTATATTCCTCCAAGCGAGGAATCCTGTACATTGGCCATCTTCTGAGCTTCTGCTTCAGCGTAGGTCATGTGATAAGGAATTCGTTCTGCATGCTTGGTTACAGAATCTTTTCCTTGCTGGACAAAGCGTTTTGATTTGTTTGATCTACCCATTCGAATCCCTCCAATATGCTTAAAAAGCTCATATTGAAACAGCTTGGCTGCCTCATATGTAGTATGCTCTATTTGAAAGAGGTTCATTTAGGTAAACAATGGTGATAAGACCTTAATATTTTAGTTTTAACAAATCTGCCAAATATTTAGCAACGCCATCCTCTTCATTGGTAACTGTTACATCTTTGGCAATCGATTTTACCTCATCGATTCCATTCCCCATCGCAACACCATAACCAGCAAAGTCAAGCATTTCCAAGTCATTATCCTCATCACCAAAGGCAATTATTCTTTCCTGTGGGATCCCAAAATAATCTGCTGCTTTTTTCAAACCAACTGCTTTATTCAATCCTACTTTAATAATCTCAATTACATGCCAGGGAGCAGCCCAGCTACGTTGCTCAATCACTTCCGCATGGACCTCGGCTAAATGATTACGGATTTTTTTGAGCTGTTCTTCTTCTGTATGAATCAGCATGCTTGTAGGGGAGTCTGTTAAAAAATTGCTTAAATCACCTGTTGTCACTCTTGGATTGCCAAAGCTAAAAATATCCAATAATTTCTGATCATGATAGTGAAAATACACATCATCCATTACTTCTGCAATAATATTGTGAAATTGAAAGCTTCTGCAAGCCTCAACAATATCCTTCGCCACTTTAATATCCAATGGTTCGTGATAAAATCCCCAGCCAGGATTACGCGGATGATGTGTAAAGGCCCCGTTAAAATTTACGATTGGCGTATCCAATTCAAGTTCTTTATAATACATTTCACTAGAACGGTATGGTCTTCCAGTGGCAATCATCACGATGTGGCCGGCTTCTCTTGCCTCTTTTATTACATGTTTCGTTTTTGAAGAGATTGTTTTATCATCCTTTAGTAAAGTTCCGTCTAAATCCAGTGCAATTAAATGTTTTTCTGCCATATGAACCCCTTCTCAAATCGGATTTTCTTGATCAGCTTACAAAAGTAATTTATGAATCAAACTGTAATTAAATTATAAATACTATGTTAACAATTTATATAGAGCATGTAAAAAAATTCACACCTAAAGATTCTTTATTTTACTATACTAAGGAATAAGGAGTACAGCTGTTTTATTTGATACTTACGTTAAACAACTCTGATGAGTTTTGTACCCAGTGGATTGGAGCAGAAACCAACATACAAGTTTAACTGAGCCTTTTAGAAAAAAGCAGTTCAAGCTCTCAGAAATGGTTTTATCAATTTGTTTTGTTATAATAAATACAGCAAAAAGTTAGAGGAGTGAAGCAAAAGTGAACGAAGAGTTAAAAGAAAATATTATGGGTGCATTAGAGCTTGTAATTGACCCTGAACTTGGGGTTGACATAGTTAATTTAGGTTTAGTTTATAATGTTGAAATGGATGATGATGGAATCGTAACAGTCACGATGACATTAACTGCGATGGGATGTCCACTTGCAGGAACCATTGTTGATCAAGTTAAGCGAGCTATTGCAGATATTCCTGAAATTAAAGATACTGAAGTCAATATCGTTTGGAATCCACCATGGAACAAAGACATGATGTCGCGTTACGCAAAAATCGCGTTAGGAATTCGTTAAGATGAAAAATAAAGTCATTTTAGTAAGTTCCCATCAGCTTGGCAGAGGGGATGAAGCCCTTGGGGAAAGCATCCTCGAAACGTTTTTTACCATTTTAAAACAAAAAGAAGAACTTCCTGTTGCTGTGTTTTGTATGAACAGTGGAGTCCTAACAATGACTGAGGAGTCATTAGTCTCTGTCCATTTAAAAGAAATGGAGGATAAGGGAGTCAAGATTTTAGCATGCAAAACATGCGCTGATCATTTTGCGGTAACTGAAAAATTAACAGTTGGCAAGATTAGTGGCATGGACTACTTTATCGAATTGGCAAGTAAATATGAGGTTTTGACTATTTCTTAAAACATTTTTACCCTTAAAGGATAAACGCATCAGAGTTCTCAAAAGAATTCTAATGCGTTTTTTTATTTGTTCATTATCGTGGTGATAAAGGACAAAACACGGCTGGTCAGCAAGAAAACTGTTCTTCATCGTGGTGATGAAGGACAAAACACGGCTGGTCAGTAATAAAACTGTTCTTCATCGTGGTGATGAAGGACAAAAAACGGCAGGTCATATAGAAAACTGTTCTTCATCGTGGTGATGAGGGACAAAACTCAACTGGTCAGTAAGAAAACTGTCTTTCATCGGGGGATGAAAGACGGAACGAGGTTAGTCCACAGGAAAATTGGTTTTCATCAACCCTGTAAGTGATTTGAATTAAAGGATTGAACTGTTTTTTTAGAGGCATTACAAAATTCCCCCTGTTTCAGTGCTCTCCTGCCTTTTTTATTCTCTATTTCCATTCACAAAACGTACATATCTAACAGGCACATTGTGAGGTAGTTCACTTTTTTCACCTTTTAAGCTGTTTATAATACAAAGTAATCGAGGCTTTTAAGTTGAAATAGCCTAAATTTTAGGAGGAGTTTCAGAATGAATTTTAATCGGGATTTTAATAAAGATCCGTTTATCGTGATTTGGGAACTAACTCGTGCATGTCAATTAAAATGTCTGCATTGCCGCGCTGATGCTCAATATACAAGAGATCCCCGTGAACTTTCTTTTGAAGAGGGAAAAAACTTAATTGATCAAATATATGATATGAATAATCCTTTGCTTGTTTTTACAGGTGGCGACCCGTTGATGCGGGAAGATGTGTTTGAAATTGCGAAATATGCCGTTCAAAAAGGTGTGCGCGTTTCGATGACACCAAGTGCTACCCCAAATGTTACAATCGAGGCCATGCGTAAAGCAAAAGAAGTAGGTCTTTCTCGCTGGGCATTTAGCTTGGATGGGCCCACTGCCGAAATTCATGATCATTTCCGTGGAACGTCCGGTTCATTTGATCTGACAATGGAACGGATTAAGTACTTACATGAACTGGAAATGCCGATTCAAATCAATACGGTCGTTTCAAGATATAATTACGACCATTTAGAGGAAATGGCTAAATTGGTTGAGGAACTAAACTGTGTTCTTTGGAGTGTCTTTTTCCTTGTTCCAACTGGAAGAGGACAGGTAACTGATATGATTTCTCCAGTTGAACATGAGAAAGTGTTGCGCTGGTTATATGACCTCAGTAAAAAAGTGCCGTTTGATATTAAAACAACCGAAGCTATGCATTATCGTCGCGTGGTGATTCAGCAAAAAATGCGCGAAGCAAAAGCACAAACAGATGAAATCAATTACTTATCAGCTCTGACCGAAAAAGGATTAACTGGTTCTATCGATGGATTAGGAAGGGCTCCAAAAGGGGTAAATGATGGAAATGGTTTTGTATTCATTTCTCATATTGGCGATGTTTATCCAAGTGGCTTGTTACCAGTAAAAGCCGGGAATGTTCGTGAAACCCCATTGGCTGAAATTTACCGCGAATCGCCTATCTTCCAATCATTAAGAAATCCAGATGGTTTTAAAGGAAAATGTGGTGTATGTGAATTCCGTTATGTATGTGGTGGTTCGAGATCAAGAGCATATGCGATGACTGGCGACTATTTGGAAAGTGAACCATTCTGTGTTTATATTCCAAAGGCACTGAGAGAAAAACATTCATAAAAAAAGGAAGCAGCGGTCCTGGAGGAGCTGCTTCCCTTGCTATTCAATATTACAATAGACGGCTGAGCAATTTTCACAGCCAATCTCATCTTTTAGATATTGGAGATTTAAAATAGATATTTTCCCTTTTTTAATCGAAATAATTTTGTCTTTCTTTAAATCACTTAAAATCCGGTTGGTACTTTCGCGTGAGGTACCACAGAAGTTAGCCAATTCTTGATTCGTTAGTGGCAGATCAATTAATATCTCATCACCCTTCGGAACACCGTAACTATTGGACATCCGAATTAAAGTTGAGAAAAGGGCACCGCGTTTACCATTCAAAACTAGATCACGGAACTTTGTTTGGGTTTTACGGAAATGATCACTCATCCATTTCATAAATTCAAATGCAAGCTTACTGTTCTGGAAGATTTCACTTTCAATCACATCTTTTTTAATTGCGGCAATCTCACCTTCTTCAAGGACCCGCGCACTTAATAAATATTTTGGACTATCCGTAAATAGCGTTAGTTCGCCACAAATATCATTTTTTCCACAAATTCTTAACGAAAGCTCACGGCCATCTGACGTAATCTTGCTGATTTGAATTTTGCCAGAAATAATAACATATAATTCATCCGCAATCATTCCTTCTTGAAATAAAAATCTGCCCCGTTCGCTTTTAAATCTGCGGTCTGCAAATTTAAGTATTTCTTTTATTTCAATCGAATGAGTAGGTTTTATGGTAGTTGTCAAACAAAATCACCTCATACCATTATAGAAATGGATATTTTTTATATTCAATAATCTATTTAGTAACATTTTATCCTAGGAAAGCATCTAAAAATGATGTAAACAATGACAATATAGTGAAAACTATTTGAAAGTTATAACAAAGCTACGTGGTAAGTAGTCTATTGTGCCTTAAAAATGAAAGAAGAGTCAATGGGATTAAATATAAT
>NZ_JBALNY010000189.1:0-197 GCF_036962145.1 Bacillus sp. JJ1764
AATCACATCAAAACCCTGTTTTGATAGTAGTTCACAATAACTTTGCATATGCTGGTTAATCCCATAAATTTCGTGTATTAATATGATTACAGTATCAGACCTATTTTTGAATTGAATCATTTATACCCCCCTTGCTTCAATACTCCTATTTTTGTCCTTTTTACCTCTAATTCGCTATGAAAATTAATTATTCCTTC
>NZ_JBALNY010000189.1:286-5490 GCF_036962145.1 Bacillus sp. JJ1764
TTTTTTATATGGATGAAAAAAGGCAACGGATATGATGTGACACCGCAGCCTTTTCATTATTGCACCCGTTCGTCATTTAAGGTTAGCCATATTTTTCTGGAAAGCTATGGAAGTAAATAGCAGTTTCAAACATTACAATATGGTGATATACCCTTCAGTTCCATGCACGCGAATTCGTTGCCCATCTTTTATCAGTTTGGTGGCATTTTCCACCCCGACAACTGCGGGTATGCCGTATTCACGTGCAATCACTGCTCCGTGTGTCATCAGACCACCCACTTCGGTGACTAGGCCTTTTATCGATACAAACAACGTTGTCCAACTAGGGTCAGTAAAGGAAGTGATTAATATGTCTCCTTCCTCCAGATCTGCATCCTCCATATTTAAGATGACACGTGCCCTTCCTTCTATTACTCCAGAAGAAACAGGAAGTCCTACAATAGCTTCAGCTGGTAGATTTTCTCGTCTGTACTTACCCGAGAGAATTTCCCCATCAGATGTGATCACACGCGGAGGCGTAAGTTTTTCATATAATTTGTACTCATGTTTTCGAGCACCGATGATTTGGTAATCCAGTTTATTTGTTCGTACGACTTCATGAAGTTCTTCAAAATTGAGATAGTATATATCTTCTATCTCATGAATAACGCCCGCTTGTACGAGTTGTTCGGCTTCTTTTAGTAATGCTTGCTTGTAAACGAAGAAACGACTAACCATACCGTATTTTGGATATTCCCGGTAACCGATGAAATTCCTGACTAGATCAATCATGTGTTTTGTTTCTTTAGCCTTTGGCTCACCATCCGGTAATTGCTTCAATCGTTCTAAAATCTCTTGTTCTTTCTCCAAAGCTTCCTTTAGTCCTTGCTCAAATTTCCGTTTGCTAGCATTGGGCTCAAAATTTTTGATGTTACTCAGAATCATGGGGACAAGTGTAGAGGGTTTTTCACTCCAACGAGTTCTTGTAAGATCGATTTCTCCAGCACAACGCATCCCGTACTTGTTGAGAAAAGCTAATACTGCTTCTCTAGTTTCCATTCCACCATCAAACTTACCCAGTTCATCCAAAAATTGATCATCTTTTACATGTTGTAAATAATCAATTACTTCTGGATATGGACGAATCACATCTGCAACATCCAATAGGGCCAGACCCATTTCCGAAGTAATATTGTTTGGTACAGATTGAGAAAGCGTGTCTGCTACGTTTTTTTCACCTAACCACTTATTTATGTTTTCATTGATCCAAGCTGAAGCATTCATAGCTGACATAAATACACGCGTACTCTGTGGGTTAAATAAGATCCTCTTTAATTCCTGGATATCTTCCAAGATAAAACCAATTAAATTCAATCCTGATTTCGTTTGGATGTTTTGTTTTAACTCATCTATGGATGTTTGGTTAAGTCTAATCAACTCATCAACAATTGCCGGATTGTTATCAATTCCTGCCAACATATCAGAATTGTTTTTGCTGGGAATCGGTGCTTTTTGATCATTTGGTATCATTTTTATAAAATCTCTTCGATCTAGGACAGTCATAAGTGCGTCTTTCATAAGCGGATCGTGTTGCTCCATGTTTTTTAAAAACATGTTTCTGCTATCATGTGAAGCCAGCATATGTGTGACGTCCACAAACAACCTTCCGCCTGCTTTTCGCATAGGCGCAGGTGTTATTAAAAGGTAAAAAGACAATCCCAGTGGTTTCATAGAATCGGTCATCATCTGTTGATGGCCGACAGATACATAGACGTGATTTTCATGATCATTCGCGTCAGGAATCGGAAAAAGCGTAGTGATTGGCCGACTCTGAACAATATAAAATGTATCATCCACTAAACACCATTCAATATCTTGCGGACAGCCAAAATAGGCTTCGATTTGCCTTCCTATTTGTGCTAGTTGTAAAATTTGTTGATCCGTAAGGGTTTGAGTATTTTGTTGGTCATGTTTGATCTGTACGGTCTCTGTTCCGCCTTCTTTCCGTCCATAGATAGCTAACTTTTTGGTGGCTATCATCTTATCGATGATTTCTCCATCCTTTACTTTATAACAATCCGTAGAGACCAAGCCAGAAACCAGTGCTTCTCCAAGTCCAAAACTAGCATCGATTGATAGCAGCCTTCTATTGGAATTAATCGGATCAGCAGTAAATAAAATCCCCGAAGCGTGTGGGAATACCAACCTTTGAATGATCACACATAAAGAAATAGTACGATGGTCAAATCCGTTTTGAATTCGATAAATCACAGCGCGTTCTGTAAACAGGGATGCCCAACATTTCTTGATATGCTGCAAGATTGCTTCTTTTCCGATAATATTTAAATAAGTGTCATGTTGACCTGCAAACGAGGCATGAGGTAAATCTTCAGCGGTCGCACTAGAACGAACAGCATAAGCATGTTCAGCTCCAAACTCGGAGAGATAGTGAGTAACTGCCTTCGCAACGTCGGAAGGTATTTCTGTTTCAATAAAGTTTTGTCGAATCTTCCTGCTGATTTCACTAATTTGATCTCGATCCTCTATTTTTAGCATTGTTAATTGATCCAACAAAGTTCGTAAGTTTTCGTTTTGTTCAATAGCTTTTTGAAATCCAACTGTTGTAACACAAAATCCTTCTGGTACGTGAATTCCTTGAATTTTAGATAATTCCCCTAAATTGACTCCTTTTCCACCCACTAAGAAAAGCTGCGTTGTTTCCATTTCTTGAAAACCGAGAACCAAAGAATTCATTATAGATCTCTCCTAACTATCGAGTCTCATTAAAGTTCTATTGAATTTTAGCAGGTGTAGCTGAAAACAAAAAGTCTATATTGTGCACTTTTTATATGCTATAATTATAGTGGGAAGAAGTATATTTTTAATAAGAGCTCAACTTTTAACCATACATATTGTCTTTCATCACTTTATGAAAGACATTTTTATTAGTGCCTCTGCTGGTTTTGTCTTTCATCCGCCTTATGAAAGACATTTTTCTTCGTGCTCCACTTGATTATGTCTTTCATCACCTTGATGAAGAACATTTTTCTTGATGCTCTTCCTAGTTTTGTCTTTCATCCACATTATGAAAACCATTTTTCTTGTTACTCCACTTAATTTTGTCTTTCAACACCTTGATGAAAACCATTTTTCTTTGCGCCCCGCCTAGTTCTGTCTTTCATCCACATTATGAAGGACATTTTACCATCCCCCAAATCAAGTATTGACTATCACACATATTACTCAATAAAAAAACGCATTAGAATCCAAGTGAGAATTCCAATGCGCTTACGATTACTACTTTTAAAAGTGAAACCTGTTGATTTATCTTGAATTATTAACCGGCATTTTTAATTTGTTTTCCAGTAAACTGACTATTATATAAATCGGCATAAAAACCATCCATTGCTAGTAATTCCTCATGGGTACCTTTTTCAATCACTCGTCCGTGATTCATAACGAGGATGAGATCGGCATCACGAATAGTCGATAATCGATGGGCAATGACGAAGCTGGTACGGTCTTTCATTAACCGATCCATTGCTTTTTGAATTTGAACTTCTGTTCTGGTATCGACGCTGCTGGTTGCCTCATCAAGAATTAAAATGGATGGATTGGCTAAAATGGCCCGAGCGATTGTCAATAACTGCTTTTGACCTTGGGAAATGTTTGAAGCTTCTTCATTTAAGACCGTGTCATAGCCGTCTGGCAGCGTGCGAATGAAGTGGTCCGCATTCGCAGCTTGTGCGGCAGCGATAATTTCTTCTTCGCTAGCTCCTTCTTTTCCATAAGCGATGTTATCACGAATCGTACTATTGAATAACCACGTATCCTGAAGGACCATCCCGAACATTCCTCTAAGGTCCTCTCTTTTTAAATCACGTGTATCGATGCCATCTATTAAGATCTTACCGGAGTTAATTTCATAAAACCGCATCAATAAATTAATCATGGTGGTTTTGCCGGCTCCTGTAGGACCGACGATCGCCACTCTCTGCCCAGGTTTTACCTCAATATTCATATCTTCAATGAGCGGTTCATCCTCTTTATAGCTAAAGGAAACATGGTCAAAGGAAACTTCTCCTTTTGGAGCAGAAAGAACCTTCGCGTTAACAATTTCAGGGATTTCCTCTGTTTCATCTAAAATTTCAAACACACGTTCCGCACTGGCAATGGTCGATTGAATGACGTTGGCAATATTGGCAGTCTGGGTGATTGGTTGACTAAATTGTCTGGCATACTGGATAAATGCCTGAACATCTCCAATTTCAATCGTCTTTTTCGTTACCAATATACCACCCGCTACGCTGACCAGGACATATCCGATATTATTGATAAAACCCATTAATGGCATAATTAAACCTGCCATAAATTGTGCCTTCCAGGCGGATTGGTAGAGTGCTTCATTACTTTCTTCAAATTTTTCAATGGACTGTTTCTCACGGCCAAAGACTTTAATGACCTTGTGTCCGGTATACATTTCTTCCACATGACCATTCAGTTCACCCAGCGCTTTTTGTTGGCCCATAAAATAGCCTTGCGATTTCTTGGCTATTTTCGTTATCGATATAAAACTTAAAGGCAGAGTTACAATGACAATTAGGGTCATGAGCGGGCTAATAGTGAGCATCATGACAATGATCCCAATCAGAGTAATGACAGAGGTAATTAGCTGAGTTAGACTTTGCTGCAAAGTTGTACTGATATTATCAACATCGTTTACCGCACGACTTAGAATTTCGCCATGGGTACGGGAGTCAAAATATTTTAATGGCAGCCGATTCAGTTTTTCCTCCACCTCTTTACGTAGATGGTACACCATTTTTTGGGCAACTCCAGCCATGATGAACTGCTGAAGGTAAGAAAAAATCGCACTGATGATATACAGGCCAATCAGAAGCAGGATAATTTGGCCTATATAGTCAAAGTCGATCTTCGCACCCGGAATGCCTTTGAACTTCATCATTAACCCTTCAAACAATTTAGTTGTCGCCTTACCCATAATTTTCGGGCTGACAATTGAAAACACTGTACTGATGATTGCGGTAAGCAGTACTGCAAACAGCTGTAATTTATACGGTTTTAAATAACCAATTAAACGGTTAAGTGTCCCTTTGAAATTTTTAGCTTTTTGAGGGGGCATTGCCATGCCCATAGGGCCGAAGCCACCACCTGGTCTGGGGCCGCCGCCTGGTCCTGGTCCATGTTGTCTAGATTCTTTACTC
>NZ_JBALNY010000189.1:5512-17835 GCF_036962145.1 Bacillus sp. JJ1764
CCTCCTCCGACAGCTGCGACATCACAATTTCTCGGTAAACCCCACACGTTTCCATTAATTCCTTATGCTTCCCGATCCCGGCAACTTCACCATTATCCAAAACAATAATTTGATCAGCATCCATAATGGTGCTTACGCGCTGAGCTACAATAAGGGTGGTTGCTAATGAGGTTTCGTCTTTCAAGGCCGCTCGCAATTTCGCATCAGTCTTAAAATCGAGTGCGGAAAAACTATCATCAAAAATATAAATCTCTGGTTTTCGTACGAGAGCCCGAGCAATAGATAAACGCTGTTTTTGACCACCTGAAACATTCGTTCCCCCTTGGGCTATCAAGGTATTAAATCCTTCAGGCATGTTAGAAATAAACTCTGTAGCTTGAGCAATTTTAGCCGCATGCTCCACATCAGCATCTGTTGCATTTTCCTTGCCATAACGAATATTCTCAGTGATGGTTCCAGTAAATAGAACTGCTTGTTGTGGTACAAAACCAATTTTTGATCGCAGACTCTCCTGTGACATTTCCCTAACATCGACACCATCAATCAGTACTTTCCCACTGTCAACATCATAGAATCTCGGAATTAAATTGATGAGCGTCGATTTACCCGAACCGGTACCGCCAATAATGGCCGTTACTTCACCAGGATTCATCGTAAAAAAGATATTGGATATTGCAGGCATCTCAGCCCCAGGATAGCTAAAAGTAACGTTTTGAAATTCAACATACCCTTCTTTTTGCCCAGTAACTGGTGAAGGGGCATTTGGGTCCCGAATATCGGCAATTGTTTCAAAGACTTCATTAATACGAACAGCCGATACGGAGGCTCTTGGAATCATGACAAACATCATCGATAGCATGACAAAGGAAAACATAATTTGCATCGCATACTGAATAAAGGCCATCATGTCGCCAACTTCCATATGCCCATTGTCTATTCGGATCCCGCCAAACCAGATGATTGCTACCGTGGTAAGGTTAAGGACAATCATCATAATAGGCATCATAATGGCCATTAATTTATTGACTTTAATTGCCGTTTGGGTTAAATCCCAGTTTGCAGCATCAAAGCGTTTCTTCTCATGATTCACTCGATTGAAAGAGCGAATCACGCGAATTCCTGTCAAGTTTTCTCGCAGGACACGATTTAATTTATCGAGTTTTACTTGCATGGCCTTGAACAATGGTATTCCCATTCGAGCCACAATGACAATTGTTATGATCAAAACAGGAATGGAGACAGCTAACACCAAGGTTAATTTTGCGTCCTTGGAAAGGGCCATAATAATACCACCAATACACATCATCGGTGCCATGGCCATCATTCGCAGCATCATAATCAGTACCTGCTGTACCTGTGTAATATCATTAGTGGTCCTTGTAATAAGGGACGCGGTCCCTAGTTGATCAAATTCATGTAACGAAAAATTGCTCGCATGACTAAAAAGTTTGCTTCTTAGTAATTTACCAAACCCAGATGCTGCCTTTGAAGAGTAGAAGCTTGCAATAATGGAACAGATCATTCCACCTGCCGCAACCAACAGCATGATCCCGCCAATTTTCCAAATATAATGAGTATCTCCTGTTACAACACCCTTATCTACGATATCTGCCATTAAAGTTGGCAAATAAAGCTCTGAAAGGGATTGAGCCAAGACGAGGATCAAAACAAGAATAATCGGCATTTGGAAGGGTTTAAGAAATCTAGTCAGTTTTAACAACGTAATTCATCTCCCATCCACTTAGCGGTTTAAACCATCAAAATATTGATGAACTTTTAGTAGTAATTCTGCTAATTGATCACTGTCTTCTTCTCCCAAGTAATCAATTAACCCTTTAAAATTTTCTACAAAAGTCTTCCTTGCCTTTATCACAGCTTCTAACCCTTCCGCGGTAAGTTTGATTTTAACAGCCCGACGGTCATCCGGATCTACCTTCCGTTCTACCAACCCGGATTTTTCAAGACCATTAATCATCTGCGTTACAGTAGGCGGGGTGACTTTTAATATTTGACTAATTTCTGATACTTTCACCTCGGTGTTTTTTTCATTTGCTTCTTGATAAATCGTGGCCAACACTTTGAATTCACTTGGGTTAAAGCCATTGATTTTTTTCTCGTGCCAACCCGTTTTTCTAAAGTGCATAAATGCTTTTAGTAATTTTTGGGCCGTGGCGCTCTCCATATCTGCCAATTCTACTACCTCCACTTTGTTTACCTACTAAATTATTAGGTTGCTTATTAATTTGCATACCTAATTATATTCCTCCATATAACCAACGTCAAATCAAAATGAAAAAACTAGGAAGCAGTCTCCTAGTTTTTAGCTTTATTCACATTCACTTTTAGTAAATTCCACTGGTTGTTACTATAACGCCAAATTGATTCTACATAAGCAATCGTATCAGCATTGGCAATGCCTGTAACTCTTTGCATCCCTTTTAATCCTGTAGTGCCATCCGATAAAATGATGGGAATAAGACTGTTAAAGGGATTTACATGTAATTCAGTCGGTTCATTTATGTTTCCATTATAGTAAAGGCCCAATTTTTTGTAATATTTTTTTCGATCCTTTAAATCAAACAAATATGTTTTACCAGTTGCTAAAATTTTCATCTCAGCTCTATAGTCATTCATAAATTTCGTTTCCAATTCTAGTGGTTCGGGTACTTTTAGGTCGGTCTTATGAAAATCCTTCAGTGTATATAGATAATGAAGGGAGATACCGCCACTACCACCCGTCTCAACTGTTGCAAATAAGTCTTTTATACCGTCATGGTTTAAATCGATTAACTGCAAAGCCGCTTTTGAACCACTCTCTAACGGGAAATTATATTTCTTACTGTTTGTCGCCATAACTACAAGCTCTATTTTCTTTAAGTAACCCTCTTCACCTTGGTAAGGGAACCCTTTTAGCATAACTATTTCATTTTGCCCATCCCCTGTGACATCCGCCGATTTCTTGGTAATCGTAATTGATTTAGAACCTTCCTCAATCGCATTGACCCCTGTAATTGCTGTTAGCGAAAAAATAAATAAGGCAACTAATGCTAGCCCATATTCCTTTTTCATTCTGATTCCCTCCCCACTTCTAGTATTTGGTAGTATAACCAAATTTGCGGGAAAAGATGAAAAAAGACTCCCAAAATTATGGAGAGTCTTTTTTTGTTTATTCAGTAGTCGGAAGCGTCGACTCCACTTTCCATACAGTAGAAACTTTTCCGTTTTCACCTTCATCAAGAATGAAAGAGCCATTGGAATAGCGGTCACTAAAGCGGATATCTCCTGCCTTTAGAGTCTCGATCGAGCCTTTTTCTGTTTGGATAAATAATGCATCTTGATCATTAGCAATAACAAATCCCATAATTCGGTGCGGATTTGCTTTTAGTTCGCGAAGAATGACAACGCCCCGCTTAGCACGTGTTGCTCTTTCAAATTCACTGAGTTTCATTCGTTTCACAGAACCGCGTTGTGTGGCAATCACAACAGAACCGGTTGGATTAGCAGAAAGGAGTTGACCGCTAACAACATAATCATCATCCTTTAAGTTGATTCCTTTCACACCTGCAGTCCGGACACCAACGATACTGATTTCTTCCTCAGCAAACCAGAGAGCATAGCCCAGATGGGTAACTAAGAACAGATCTTTTGTTCCATCAGTCAGATGAACGTCAATGACCTGATCATCGTCTTTCACATTAATTCCGACAAGAGGCTTAGAATACCTTTGAGCTTTATATTGTTTAAGCTCCGTTTTCTTAACCATGCCATTTTTAGTGACAAACACCAGGTAGGCATCAGATTCAAAATCTTTTATTGGAATTGCTTGGACAATTTCCTCATCGCGATCAATTGGAATAATGTTCGCAATATGCTGTCCAAGGTCTTTCCAACGAATATCCGGAAGTTCGTGGACAGGGCAATATAAGTAATTTCCTTTGTTCGTAAACAACAGCACAACATCCTGGGTATTCACATCTATCTGTGCCAGAAGTCGGTCGGATTCCTTCATTGCAAAATCTTGTCCGTTTGAGGCAGCAAAGGAGCGTTGGCTTGTCCGTTTGACATAACCATGCTTCGTCACTGTAACAATAACATCCTCACTTGCGACAAGGACTTCAAGGTTAATTTTTAGTTCTTCGATTTCGGCCTCAATCTTGGAACGACGCTCGTCTGCAAATCGTTTTTTCACGTCTCTTAATTCTTTTTTGATCACTGAATAGAGCTTTTTCTCACTTTCCAAAATGCTGGTTAGCTCGGCAATCTTGTTAGCTAATTCTTCAGCTTCATTTCTTAATGCCGTAATATCTGTATTCGTTAATCGGTATAACTGCAATGAAACGATGGCTTCCGATTGCAGCTCGGTAAACCCAAATTTTGCGATTAGATTATCCTTGGCATCACGTTTATCTTTAGAAGCGCGGATAGCCGCTATTACTTCATCAAGGATTGACAAAGCTTTGATTAAGCCTTCGACAATATGCTGGCGTTCCTTCGCTTTGCGTAGATCAAACTGAGTTCTTCTCGTTACTACCTCTTTTTGATGGCTGATATACGCATCTAACATATCAGAGAGTCCCATTAGCTTCGGTCGTTTTTGATGAATAGCGACCATATTGAAATTATAGGTTATTTGTAAATCACTATTTTTATATAAATAGGTTAATACACCTTCAGCATCGGCGTCTTTTTTAAGTTCGATCACTATGCGAAGTCCGGTACGGTCTGTTTCATCGCGAACCTCGGAAATTCCCTCGACTTTACGGTCAAGGCGAAACTCATCCATTTTTTTCACGAGATTGGCTTTATTGATCTCAAAAGGGATCTCTGTAATGACAATTTGCTGTTTGCCGCCACGTACCGTTTCAATTTCTGCTTTTCCACGGACAATAATTTTACCTTTACCGGTTTGATAGGCTTTTTTAATCCCTTCAAGCCCTTGAATAATACCACCAGTTGGAAAATCTGGTCCTTTAATAACAGTCATTAATTCATCAACGGTTGCTTGAGGGTTTTCCATTTTCATAATGACACCATCTATTACTTCACCAAGGTGGTGTGGAGGGATATCAGTCGCATAACCCGCAGAAATCCCTGTAGAACCGTTAACAAGCAAATTGGGGAACATGGCTGGTAATACAGTTGGTTCAGAAGATGTATCATCAAAGTTCGGAATAAAATCCACCGTTTGTTTTTCAATATCCCGCATCAACTCAGCTGCAATCGCAGAGAGTCGGGCCTCAGTATAACGCATCGCTGCAGGTGGGTCACCGTCTACACTACCATTATTCCCGTGCATTTCCACGAGAACATTTCGAACCTTCCAATCCTGACTCATCCTTACCATAGCCTCATATACGGAGGAATCACCATGAGGGTGGTAATTACCGATTACGTTACCAACTGTTTTGGCAGCCTTACGAAACCCTTTTTCATGGGTATTTCCTTCCACATGCATGGCATATAATATTCTACGCTGTACAGGCTTTAAGCCATCCCTAGCATCAGGCAAGGCTCGTTCTTGAATGATATATTTACTGTATCGGCCAAACCGATCCCCTATGACATCCTCCAGAGGTAAGTCCCGAAATTTTTCATTCGTACTCATCCTTCAGAAACCTCCCCTGCGATTGAAATATTTTCATTTTCTAGAATCGAATCATCTTCTTCCAAGCCAAAAGCGACATTACTTTCAATCCATTTACGACGTGGTTCTACTTTGTCACCCATTAATGTGGTCACACGTCGCTCCGCTCTGGCAGCGTCATCGATTTTCACACGGATTAAAGTCCGTGTCTCCGGATCCATCGTTGTTTCCCAAAGTTGATCAGCATTCATCTCTCCAAGTCCTTTATAGCGTTGGATAATATAGCCCTTACCAACCTTTTTCATTGCAACTTGAAGTTCATCCTCATTCCATGCATACTCGATAATTTCCTTTTTTCCAGTACCTTTACTAACTTTATAAAGTGGTGGAAGGGCAATAAAGACCTTACCCGCTTCAACCAACGGCTTCATATATCGATAAAAGAATGTTAGTAATAGAACTTGGATATGGGCACCATCCGTATCAGCATCAGTCATGATAATTATCTTATCGTAATTGATATCCTCTACATTAAAGTCAGAGCCTACACCACCGCCAATTGCATAGATAATGGTATTAATCTCTTCATTTTTAAAGATATCCGATAGCTTTGCTTTTTCAGTGTTTATTACCTTACCCCTTAAAGGCAGAACGGCTTGAAAACGTCGGTCACGACCTTGTTTAGCTGAACCACCTGCAGAGTCACCCTCAACCAAATAAAGCTCATTTTTTTGTGGGTTTCTGGATTGAGCCGGAGTTAATTTACCAGAAAGAACTGTTTCGGAGCGTTTGCGCTTTTTACCGCTTCTCGCTTCATCTCTTGCCTTACGGGCAGCTTCTCTTGCTTGGTACGCTTTAATTGATTTTTTAACGAGCAGGGAGCTAATATCAGGATTTTCCTCCAGAATGTAGGACAATTGCTCTGATACAACGGCATCAACTGCGGAACGTGCCTCGCTAGTACCTAACTTGCCTTTTGTTTGTCCTTCAAATTGCAGCAGTTCCTCAGGAATGCGCACGGAAACAATGGCAGATAATCCCTCACGAATATCGGAACCATCAAGGTTCTTATCCTTTTCTTTCAGTAAACCCACTTTTCGGGCATAATCATTGAACACTCTAGTCATGGCTGTTTTGGCCCCGACCTCATGGGTGCCGCCATCTTTTGTACGAACGTTATTGACGAATGACAGCACATTTTCGGAATATCCGTCATTGAATTGAAAAGCAAAATCCACTTCAATTCCATTTTGAACCCCTTCAAAACTAAAAACCGGATGAAGTGAATCCTTCTCTTCGTTCAAATACGTAACGAATGCCTCAATTCCGTTTTCATAATGATATACATCATGGAAATCATTTCGTTCGTCTATGAGATCTATTTTTAAACCCTTTAGCAAAAAGGCAGATTCTCTTAGGCGCTCACCTAATGTTTCAAAATTATAGGTAGTAGTGGAAAAAATGGTTGGATCAGGCTTAAAGTGAATAGTTGTTCCTGTTTGGTTGGTTTTTCCTGTTTTTTCAAGAGTCGTGACAGGTGTGCCACCATGTTCAAACCGTTGTTGATATACAAATCCATCTCGTTTAATTGTAACCGTTAACCATTCTGATAAGGCGTTTACGACTGACGCACCAACACCGTGAAGACCGCCGCTTGTCTTGTATCCGCCTTGACCAAATTTACCGCCTGCATGCAGCACCGTTAAAATTACCTCTGGTGTGGGTTTACCCATTTTATGCATGCCAGTAGGCATACCTCGCCCTTTATCGACAACACTTATAGAATTATCTTTGTGTATTTTTACAATGATTTGCTCGCCAAAGCCAGCTAGTGCTTCATCGACGGCATTATCCACAATTTCATAAACTAAATGGTGGAGACCTCGTGAGTCAGTACTGCCGATATACATACCAGGGCGCTTTCTGACAGCCTCCAAACCTTCTAGTACCTGTATGGCATCATCATTATATTCAAAAGCTTGCTGATTTCTTGCCACTTACATTCCCCTTTCATACCTTGCCAAAAGAACAAACCTTCTAATTTCGATTATAACCAAATTTAATTATCTAAAATATTGTATCATGAATTTAAAAAACATTAGAACGGATGTTCGTTACTTGATTTTACCATATTTTCTTTGAGCGTCTATGCTTTATTTTAGCGATTTATTTCGATTTGGCAAACAAGTATTTTTAAAACATCATCACTTTGTCATACAATGGGCAAGGATTTAGGAGAAAAACAAAAAAAGCTGCCAGTTTTTAGCAGCTTTTCATTCATATTTTATTTTGTTAATGCATGCATGACTTTAATGCACCGGTCCATAATGACCGTATAGTCTTTTTCTTTCAAAAAGTGGTAAGCATCTTCGTTGACCAGTCCTTGTTGGGCCCAAAAGATATCCGCATCGATTCCAACGAATTCTTGCGCAACATCCATCAATTGTTCGGAGCGGCGGAATACATTGACAATATCAATATGCCCTTCAATATCTTTTAATGTTGGTACAGCCTTCACCCCAAGCGCTTCATCGATTGTAGGGTTTACCGGGATAATTTCATAACCGGCTTGCTGCATCACTTTAGAAACCTGATAGGAGGTGCGATCAGGGTTATTGCTTAACCCAACCACAGCAATACGTTTTGCTTTTTTTAAAATCGCGCCAATTTCTTCTAAACTTGGATTTTCAACTGCCATATTATTCACTCCTAATCATCACATTACCTATATTTTACCTGTTTCCGAAAAAAATATATATTAAAACGCTTCCGGACATTGCGGAAGCGTTTATTCATACAGAAATCAATTCTCGTTTAACAGCGGAATGAACCTTTGGGACAGAAAGACATAAACAGGTGCCGTCACCGATATTTTCCATTGCTACAGTCCCATCCATACTTTCTAAGATAATCTTGGTCATATAAAGACCAAGGCCCGTTCCATGCATTTTCGTTGTAAAATATGGATCGAATACCTTATCAATTACCTCTGGTTTAATTCCACCCGCATTATCTCTGAACTCAGCCATGACAAACTCATTTGATTCATGGATCGTAATGTAAAGAATCCGTTCTTGGATATCTTTTTCAACAAATGCATCTCGAGCATTGGTTAATATATTAAGTACGACCTGACTAAATTCATTTGGATAACCAAAGGCAGTTTGCTGTCCTCGATACTCAAATTTGACTTGAATCCCGTGTTTTTTTAGATTTAAAGAGAAAATAGCAAGCGCATCCTCAATGCTTTCAGCTACTGAAAAAGCACTTTTTTCATTGCTCATTTTATAAAATTTCCGGAAATCATGGAGTGTTCTCGACAATAGGTTAATTTGAATCATGCTCTCTCTGGTAAATTGATCGATATAATGATGATCAACCTCATCAAATTCCAATGCTTCTCTTACGTCTTGAACCAGTAATGACAAACTATTTAGAGGCTGTCTCCATTGGTGTCCGATACTGGCAATCATTTCACCCATTGCCGCAAGCTTAGAATGATGGAGTAAGATATGATCCTTTTCCCGATTTTTGGCGACCTCTTCTTGGATTCTTTTTTCTAAATTGTGAATCTCCATTTCATATTTTTCTGACAGTTCCCGATATTTTTTCTCACTTTCGTTTAAATTCTTCATAAATCCACTTCCCCTGAATATGACCTGGGATAAGCCAAAACCAATTAGGAGGGAGAGGGAAATTGCAAGATAGATCATGATGTCACCTTCTTAAAGTTCCTTAGCATGTAATAATGTCTGATTTCTCCCATCCTTTTTAAATTGGGTAAGTGACTCCTCCGCGAGAAGGAGTAATTCCAATTTTGATATTCCTTTGGAAAATTCTACTGCTCCAACCTTGCAGGAAATCTTTCCATTGTTTTTAAAAGGGTATTCTTCAATAATCAAACGTATGGATTCGGCTAACGCAAAGGCGCCTTGCGAATTTGTTTCTGGGGTAAGCAGGATAAATTTATCCTCTTCCCATCTTGCGAGAATATCACTTTCTCGAATTCGTTGTTGAATGATGGTGGAAACAGTTGTAAAAACCTCATTTTCAACATGCTGATAGATTGTATTGTTTGCTTCTTTTTCTTCTTCGATGCCTATGAGGATGATAGAAAAAAAATGATCATATCTTTCCGCCCTGTTGATCTCATTTTCAATAATTTCCATAAATTTCTGACGATTATATGTTCGTGTTAATGGATCAATCATTGCACTTTTCTTATTAAGCTGAATAGCACTAACTGCTTTTTGGACACCTTGTAAAAAAAGCTCTAAATTTATCGGTTTTAAGATAAAATGATTGACTTTATGTTCAATGGACTGAATAAAACAATCATTATCATCTTGAGCTGTTGTCACAATAATCTGCACTTGATCGTCTAACTGTCGAATTTTTTTGATCATTTCAAGCCCGCCGATTGGGTTCATCTTAATATCTGCAATAATTAAATCTGGGTGATATTTTTGAAATAAATCAAATCCCTCCGTACCGTCTTCCGCCACATAAATTTGTGAAAAACGCCTTTTAAGCACCCTGAGTAGTTTTTCCCTAAAATACCTTTCATCCTCTACATATAAAACTTTAATATCTGGATATCTGTGACAATATCGTTGGTGCTTTGTTGCCAATCTAATCACCCCATTTCTACAAAAAAATACTAGTAAAACCGGCCTACAAACATTCCTAGGCCGTTATTCATCTGGTATCATATATGGATTTTACCTCATTATAAGAGTCCACTCTAATGCTTTCAATCAGTTTACAAATGGTTTGAAAATTCTCCATATTTTTGTAATAAATTTGACTTTAATTAGACCAATAATGTTTACAAATGAAAATAGACCGGTACTTTACCGGTCTACAAACACTATTTTTGAACAACCATTTTACTAATATCCAAAGCTGTCCAGGCCGTTGGGTCTCCAAAGGATCGGGACCAACTAGCTACCCCTGCCAATTTATATTTAAGTGACAAATCAATTCGTTTTTTTAAGGACAGCTCATCTTCAATCCAAATTTTATAGGTTGCATTTTCATTGGTAGCAATATATTCCGCATAATTTTGCCCTGTCTCCTCGTCATATACAGGGTGGATTCCCTTTTCAGCAAGCCACGTTTTAACCTGTTCCATTGTCAATGCCTTTGAAGTTAATTCTGTGCCGCCATTGGCGGTCGTTTGTTCCTTCCAGAGTCTTGCATATAATGGAACTCCGAGGATTAATTTTTTCTCAGGAACCTCCTGCAATAATTTCCGCAAATTATTTTCTACCCATGGCAAACTGGCCACACTTCCTGGCCCATTTGCCGCTGTATGCTCGTCGTAAGCCATAATAACTAAATAGTCAACGACATCTGAGAGCTTGGCACGCTCATAAAAACTAGACCAATTGTTCGAGCTACTTCCTGTAGAAAACGTAACATCCATTGAAACAACTAGGCCGGCTTCATGAAGATATGGAACCGCTTCTCTGATAAATTGAGTGACAAGCGGTCCGTCTTCAGGATTTACATTTTCAATATCGAAATTAATCCCCTGCAACTGATACATCTGGCTATATTGAAGTAATCTCTTGATGATATTTTTCCTAGTATCAAAGTCTTTGAATACTTTACCAGTCAGTTCCGGATCAAAGGAATTGGAAAAAAGCCCCCACACCTGATAGCCTCTTTGTTTCGCCCAATGACTATAATCAATTGATGCCAAATTGTGAATGGATCCATCTTCCCCACCTAAAGAGAACCAAGTAGGTGAAATCACATTGAGACCGGGCATTTCCGTTATTTTAGCTACATCCGGATTTCGGGTATAAACAGCCTCCCATGTTAAATTAATGGGCCTCTTCATGTTCGGAAGTTGATAATTTCTTATCTCATTGGTAATGGTAATCTTATGTACCTTACCCTGTTTAACATAATTCTTTTGAATGTATCCACTCATTCCATTCCTTTTCCGAACAAAATAGAAATGATCTTTTTCACCTTCGATATAGACTGCTTCTTTTTTCGATACTTCTGCAGTATATGGTGATCGGAGTGTTGGTTCTGTCCTTAGTCTTAGCTTTTCACGATTAATATCCTGATCTTTTACTATGCCATCACTATATTTGTCTCCATTCTGTAGAATCCAAATGGCATTGCGATCTGACAGTATTTTATATTGAATCGGATAAAAAGAAAGAAGTGGTTCAACTGCAATATAAAGCTTACTGTCCGAGTTCTTGATTGGTGAAAAGGGTAAAGATACTGGTTGATCATTTATAAAATAGGTTAATGAATCACTAGGCATTTGGACAACTTTATCCTTAGTGGTGATGATGATAGAGTTTGACTTTTCATCCAGCCGAATATGGCTATCGATATTTTTTTGTAAAAAAGCTAAAGAGACATAAACCTTGTCTCCATCTATTATTGCATTTCCTGCTTGCCTTCCATTGAACAAAATGGGATGATTCCCTTGAAAAAAGGCCACTTTCTCTTTCGACGCAAACGGATATAATAATAGAGTAATGGCAGAAATAATAAGCAATAACCCTCCAATCAATCCGCCCACTACCCAAGTTTTTCGTGGATAATGCTTTCGTCTGTAAACTACTTGTGTCATAAACGTTCCTCCCCACATACTATCCTAAGGGATGAAGCAAATTTTAGAAAGATATTTTTCTTATTCAAAAGCTATGTTAAAGAATACTGTTGATTTTAAACCCTGTTGATTGGAGCGGAAGGAACGAAGACTCCT
>NZ_JBALNY010000190.1:0-3619 GCF_036962145.1 Bacillus sp. JJ1764
GATGGTAAATTTATCTTCTATATATATTTTATCGTTAATAAAAGTTGTAAAGTATTTCTCAAAAAGTTCAGAAACATTGTGCAGTACAGACAAATCCTGTTTTTCAATAGCTAATAATGCCGCCATTATAGCAATTCTAGGATTACCATCTGCAATTGCTATTATTTCATTTTGATATTTTTCATTATAAATATTAAAAGGTTCAGCTTCTATTATATCTTCTATTTGTTCATCCTTAAGTTTTTCAATATTCAATACCGTTTTAGATAAGTTATTGCATAAATTTTTTATCTCATTTAAAGCATAATCTCTAACGGTAATAACTACTTTTAATTTTCCTTTTCTATCAGCCTTATAAAAGCCTAATATTAGATTAAAAGCATCTATCCTATTAGCATCATCAACAAATAAAATATAATCTTTATTTGGATTAAAATAATCAAATAGGTCTTGTAATAAATCAAAATTTTTATAAGAAATACAGTATGCTTGGTAGTGTGAATGCTCAATTAGTAAATCTCTTATTGTTTCTATGGCTAATTTAGTTTTCCCCACACCTGCGGCACCATTTAATATCACAAAATCAAATGTATGTATTGCATCTTTCAACTCATTCATTTCTTCTTCTCTATGTAAAAAAGAATTATCTAACGGTGTCGCTATACCATTTGAAGCTTTATTATATTCTTTAATAAATGATACAAGGGAAACAATCTGGCCGGTATCAAATGCTAGATCTAAATATTGATGAACTAAATCACGATGTTGTAAGTGTAATTCCAAAGCAAGTAAATCCAGAGTAATTAATGTTAATTTAATATCTTTGTCTTTTATTAAAGAATTTAATTCATTTACGCAATCAATTTTTAAGTTAAAATTCATACACAATACAATTTCTTTAATACTTTCAATGGCTACACCAGTTTTCTCTTGATCAAGACACTTTTCAATGTCCTCTTTTAACTTTTTTATCCCAGCTGATATATTTGTAGAGTATTCAACAAACATATATTTACCATCTGGCAATAAAAAATATGAATCCGGTGTACCCTTAGTAGTCTTTTGTTTTCCTGTTTGACTTCCTATCCTTGCAAAAGATGCATAATTTGAATTACGTAAAATTAAATAGCTATCGCATAATTCTTGAAAAACTGTTTCATTTATTTCCTTCAATCGATTTTCAATTGCTTGAAGTCTACTCATAGATTTTCCCTTCTTGTTCTATGACAATAATTAATGATTGTTTAGGTATATTATTCAATTTTGGAAAAAATATTGGAGGCAAAAAGAAAAATAGCACTGTAGACCAAATTAAGTATAAAACCTTATCCACAAAATGGAATACATTACACTATCAAAATGCTTAGCGCCTTCATCATCTACTATAGAAATCATTGAGAGATATGCTATTGTATTTCATTTACATTTATGACCAAGAGCTTCCAATTCTCCTGATTCTTAAATTTATGGACAAATTGCAAATGCACTCGTACTTGGAAGTTTTCCTCATTTAACTGACTAAACCGAAATTTAACATAAAGGAATCTTTAAAAGGATTTATATTTGTTCACTTCCACTAGCAACTTGCTTCACTGCTATTTCAATCTCCGTTTGGGCTTCCTGTTCCTCTGCCATTTCTTCTGCTCCTCCATCTTTATTAAAATGAATTGACTCATATTGATAATCACCCATCATCATATCAAAATGAGCTTTATGATCCTGAATATAAAATATCTTTTTAAAAACATCGAAGTACCTATCCGCTACATCTTCATTACCTTCAACAAACAAGTCTTCACTTATATAATGTGAACCATCATTTATCCACGAAATCAAGGAGCGACACATAACTTTCTCTTCATATTCAAATTTATCTTCTAAATCATCGATATTTATATTTCCGAAGAACTTAAAATAATTTTCTAAAATTCTGCGCATAATATTTTGAATTGAGACAATACTTTGGTTCTCTCTTATTTTTAATTCCTTCCAAAGCAATTCATATGAGGTTTTTATAGGATTGTCTTGATACCTTTGGATATAGGATTTATTATTTCTTTTTCTAACAATCCAGAAGCTTCCTTCACCGTAACTTTTCTTCCCTTGATTGAAAGTAATTTCTTTGTGGAAATAAATATTATGAGTAAAAATAAACAATTGCTTAATGTCTGTGGAGTTATTTTTTATATCGAACATTATTTGTCTAACCAAGCTGCTCACCATAAACAAAACGTTACTATCTAGACTGGAAATAGGATCATCAATAACGACTACCTTATCTGTAACGATATCTTCTTTATTATTACTTCCTTTCAAAAGTTGGTAAAAATACAGGAATGTTATAAAAGTCTTTTCCCCTTCACTTAATGTATCTTTAACATCTTCACCATTTTCTCTTACAATTTTATAATTTCCTTTTTCAGAGGTTGTTGCCAATTTAAAGTTTTTAAAGCCAAACGATTTAAGGATATTATTTATCTCATTAACCGAGTGCTCAGCACTAGTAACTTTTTCTTGATAATTCAGTAGTTCATCCTCAAATTGTCTCTTATAACCTTTTTTTGTCTCCCGGCTACGATCCAAACCAGTCATAGCCTTTTCAATCCTGGAGTTTTTCCGGTTAAAATTATCAATATTTGTTTTATTTCTTTCAGCAATATAACGCCACATATCATTAATTAGATTTTCTTTTTCTACCTTTACATTCTCAATCAATCGATTATATTCATTAATTTTATTATTTGCATATGTAATCTCTACATTTACTTCTTCTAGGAAACTTGATAATTTGACAAGTTCTACTGATCTACTTGGTTCCTTCTTCTTTTGTTGGAGTAGAATCTTGTTTTCCTCATACTTTGATTTAATTAAACTAAGTAATCCTTGAAGTTTGTCTTTATTAATAAACGAATTTTGTTGGTCAACTAATACACTTATCTCAGCTAATATGGATTCAATTCTCTGATGATATTCCTTAGAAGTATTTGTTAAAGTTTCTATTTGTTTTATATAAGTTTGATCAAAATAACTATTGATTTTTTCTTCAAATACACTAGGAAGCGTTTGCTGACAAAAAGGGCATATTCCTTCTGTCTCTTTTAAAAGAATACTTCCTTGTTGTACCCAGTCACTGATGTTTAATTTAGATATTAAATCAGCAATATCAACATCTTCCTTACCTATAATCTTTTGTCTTAAAATGGGGTAATTTTCTATAGTCTCTTCATAAGAAATACTTTTAAATAATTGTACTTTTTCAACAGGCCGATCAAAAATAGACTCCTTTTTTTGTTTAATCTCTTCGATTGTTTTTAACTCTTTTTGCATATTACTAGATTCCTCTAAGCACTTTTGCATAAATTTATCTTTAGAGTTTCTAAATCCCTCAATTAAATCTTTAAATCCAGTATCAATTTCTCTTTTTAATTCCCAACATTTCTCTTTAAACTCATCTATTACGTCTTCTTTTTCCTTTTTCTTGTCATCATATATGCCGCTTAATCTTTTTATATCATCCTGGTGACTACGTATCTTTTCCTTTAGATCATCTATTGTTGCTTTTAAATCGACTGAGTCCTTACCTAACGTAAATATACCTTTAATTGGATTATCTATGCGA
>NZ_JBALNY010000190.1:3662-4027 GCF_036962145.1 Bacillus sp. JJ1764
TAAACATACGTAACCATACTTTCATTTTTCCACTCTAATGAGCAGTTTGGAAAATTTTCTGGGTTACGAATGAACTCAGTAATTGTTGTTTTACCGGCGCCATTGTTTCCGTAAATAAAATTTATCTTTTTTAAATTATCTAGTGTTACACCGTCTTCATCGTAAGTCGCAACACTTTTTAAACCAATTTTAGTGATCATTGTTTCACTCCCTAAGACCACTAGAAAATAGAGGTCTCTTCTATTCTAATTAAACCTTACCATAAAATGCCATACAGAAAATGTGGTTTTATTAACATTTTAAAGAATATAATCCGTTCGATTAACTAGTAACTTGGATTTAACAAATAATTAAACAATTAGGAA
>NZ_JBALNY010000190.1:4076-4383 GCF_036962145.1 Bacillus sp. JJ1764
GTGTGAAAAATTTAAAGCAAGAAATTTGGAAGTAATTCAACCAATAATTAAACACTTATATAACAGATAGAGTATTGAGCTTTAGTTACATCCATTTTTCAGTCATATTCATCAAAAGAACAAGGAGAGAGAATTTTGAAAGTTATACGCTGCTATGCTTCACAAGAAAATGCACTTAACGCAAGAACTATTATTCAAGATCTATTAGTTTCTGAGTTAGAAAGAATGATAGATCTACCAGCGAATGAAAGAAATCCAAGAAATATGAAAAATCAATAAGGAAGTGAATATGCTTGAAACATACAGT
>NZ_JBALNY010000190.1:4398-9851 GCF_036962145.1 Bacillus sp. JJ1764
TTAATAAGGCTTCAGGTGGAAGGCTACTTATCACCCTTCTTACTAGAACAATTTCTAGCCTATAAATCTGGGGGGACAAACAATGAAAGAAAATAACATTAGATATTTCCCAGGTCAGGAGAAAGGAATAATCCAAATACTTGTTAAGCGCTCAGATACAGAAGAATCTGTACAACTCAGATTTGACTTGGAATTTGACGATCAGGAATCATAACTATTTAAGTTTAACCGTATAAAACCCACCGCTTTCTGTCAAAGATGAAATGCGGAGGTGTGTTTATGCGGAAGAAAATTAATATACAAACGGAATCTGAGATGAATCCTGTAGCTGATATTTGGATGCAGCATTTAATCCAGCGAATCATTGTTGAGCAATTAGATGTACCTCATCGGCTCCAGGCGAAGTTACTTTATCAAAACAACGTAAAGGAAAGAATCAACAATGGTTCAAACAATTAAAAACAAAAACAAGTATAAGGTCTTTTTTCGAAGGGTGAGCACCATTAACCAAGATTTAGCTATGCAGGAGTCTGCTGATGCTATATACCGAGAGAATTACATCCCCGATGAGATATTGATTATGAATGAGGATGGCGTTTCTGCTAACAAACTCGATATTGAGAAACGGCCACAAATGAAAAAACTTATTCAATTGATAATTAATGATCAAGTCGATACTATCTATGCCTTTGATCGTTCAAGATTGTTCCGGGACTTTTATGAGTCAACCTATTTTATTTCACTGTGTAAAAAACATAAAGTGAAGATTTTCTTAACATCATCGGGGAACGGTCAGCAGGCAACAGATAGCACACTTCTTGAAGGTGTAATGAACATTGTGAGTGATGTTGAGGGAAAAAACATTGCTAGGAGAACCGAAGAAGCCCGGAAAAGATATCCTCCTCGCAAACTTGGATATATAAAGCAAAAAGAGACCAAACAATATAGTAAGGACCCAGCGAAAAAGGATGCTTTACTCTTATATTTTTCGGCAATCAGAGAAGTTACAACACACAAAGATTTAGAACAAACTTTAAAAGAATTTAATAAAATTCTCAAAACCACTCCAAATCGGTTATTAAAAATTGCGCAGGATCCTTTTTATGCCGGTTATGACCTGACCACTGGAAAGAACAAACTTTCACACGTTGATCCTTACCTTAGCTATGAAGAATTCCAACAGTTACAAGCAAATAATACCGTAATTTTATCCTATAAGGAGATGGAACAGTCTCTAAAAAATCAGAACGTCTTTGGTGTTTGTTGCGGCATTTGTAGAATGCCAATGAAATTTCACTTTAATGTCCCGGATCAAAAAGCTTGGTATTCCTGCTCACGTAATCATCCAAAAACATTTATAGCAAATGAAGATTTATTCCTTATTATAGAAAATTCTTTGGAGAGAATAATTGAGCGGTTAGATACAGAACAACTTCTTAAAGATTCAAAGCACTTTTACAATTTAATCCGCAAAAATACTGAGAAAGAACTGAAAGCATTAGAAATAAAAAAACACAACTTGATGGAAAAAATCATTTTTGAGACAAATGATTTTAGCAATTGGAGAGAAAACTCTTACTACGTTGAATTGACTAGACTAGAAAACTTGCAAAGGAATTTCCTTAAACAAATTGAAGAAAAAAGAGTCCTGTTATTAGAAAATGAGAACTTAGCGAGGCTAGTAAAAGATTATTTACATAAATGTAGGCAAGCAAATTCCTTTTTTCTTACTTCGATGCTTATCAAGAAATTATATATTTATCCGAGTGAGGTAAACATTGTGGTTAGTAAATTTGACTATCTCCAAGATTTTAAGAATCTATACGTTTTTAAAGGAGATGAATTACTTTGAAATTATCATTTGCTTATATACGCCGTTCCTCCTATAAGCAACAAGATAATAACAGTGTTGAAATTCAGAAACAGCATATTCAGGAATTCGCAAAACGGAATAACCTTTCTGTCCCTAATGAACTAATTTTCATTGAAGACGTTACTAGTGCTTATTCCAAACGTGCAGCTCAACGAAAACAATTAATGAAAATGGCGGAAAAAATGGTTGAAATGAATATACCGACCGTTATTTTCCACGATATTTCTCGAATGGATCGTACTGGTTATTCATTCACGATTGATTTTTACCGCCCTATGCTAGAAAAACTGCCGGAACTTGAGGTCTACACTACGGATTCAAATAAACCTCTTGATCCGGAAGACATTAGTATCAAAATGAAATTCTTATTATTCCAACACGAATCGGAAGTAAAATCAGAACGTGCAGTAGGTAACTTAACTGCTGATTTAGAAAACGAAGAAACATTTAGACCTGGATCAACAACTCCCTTTGGATATAACCAAATAAACAAACAATTGGAACCAAATGAAAATGCAGATATTGTATCCTTCATTTATTTTCTCTCTAGCTGGGGGAAATCTTTACAAAAAATAGCCACAATCTTAAATGAAGCAGAGATTCCTTCACCTAAAGGCGGAATATGGCGGTCTAGTACAGTTGAAAACATACTCAAAAACCAAGTTTATACAGGCAAGTTAATCTGGGATGTACATAAGAGAAAAGATGATGGGCAAAAGAAATTCATTTTTGAAAAATCACATCAACCTATTATTAACAAATTCCATCTTCAATTAATTCAGCAAAATAATCATCTGCAAAAAACATTTGGTCGGATAGATACACCTTTTTTATTTTTAAACAAAGTGAAATGCAGAGATTGCGATCAGCCTTTAAGCACACAGAATGGCTCTACTAAAAGAAATGGATTCAAATACGACTATCATTACTATGTATGTAAAAGTTGCGGATATAAAGTTGACATTCAAGAAGTACACAGCAGATTTATCCCAGAAATACTAATTCGTGTAAAGGAGTTAATTTCAACAAACCAAATAATATCTATGACATTAGCTTCTATAAACGAAATGATGATGAAAGTTGAACAAAAAATTGAGACCAAGAATCATCTGCTACAAAAACTCGAGAAAAAATTTAAGTTAGCGAAAGACCTCCAAGATCGAGAACTTGAGCTTAAAATATTTGATTTCATTCAACAATACAAAGATTCATTAAAAGAGTGCACGAGTTGCAAAGAATCTTTAAAGACAACTTATAACCTTGTGGAAACTAATCAGTTCTTTCCAAGATTTAATGAAATTCTTGACCATCAATTAGGTTCAGACGAAAAACGACTAATAATATTGTATTTTGTGGAGTGCCTAATTCTTTCGAATGACAAGGAACCCCAAATACGTTTTAAATCGAATATTTTCTCCAATCTGATTGATTCACCTTTTGGATGAAGTACCGAAACTAAGAAGAGTATCTTTGGACAAAGAACCGAACATATTTCTCTTTCAGAAACTCTGTCAAATGATTGTTTAACTAGAACCCCTATTACTAGGGGTTTCATCTAAGACTTGTTCGGTACTTTATCCAGATTGGTATACCATTCTGGATACAAAACCGAAAAGTCATCATCAGTATGGACAAAGAACCGAAAATTATACCTAACAAACTTAAATTAAGGAGCAAATCAAAATGACATACACACAATCGCCTTTATATCCTGAAAATATGGTCAATACTATGTACATAAACCCACCAACATCTCAATACTACAAATACCCTATTGGTGGTGATCGTACATTGAGATGTGCAATTTATGCTCGGGTTTCGACCGAGCTCGATTCTCAAAAAACGTCCATTGAAAATCAAATAGATATTTTCCGTCATTTTGCTGCTCAAAGGGGTTGGGAAATCGTTGAAATTTACACCGATAAGAAATCAGGAACAAAGGAAAATCGTCCGGGTCTTAAGAAATTAATCGCGGACGGAAAGGCCGGAAAATACGATTTAATCTTGGCAAAAGAACTATCACGACTTGCTAGGAATGGCCGCTTATCCTACGAGTTGAAAGACACTATTTTGGAGCATAACCTACACATCATTTGTCTTGATAATTCCATTAATACCCTGGAAGGAAATGATAAAAATTTCGGTTTATTTGCTTGGTTGTATGAAACTGAGTCTGCCACTAGCAGCTTTAGAAATAAAGAAGCCAAAAAAGCAAAATCAGAACGAGGACTTTTCATTGGTTCAAATCCTCCATACGGATATAAAAGCGAAAAGGGAATCCTGAAAATTAGAGATGATGAAACTCCTGAAATTGTCCGCAGGATATTCAGCAACTATCTTGAAGGTAAAGGAATGGACTCAATAGCTAAGTCATTGACGTCTGAAAGGATTCCTACACCCTCACAAGTTGCAGGAAAGTCAAATGCTTCAAGTCTGTGGCACGCATCAACGGTTAAAAATATTTTAAATAATCGTCATTATACAGGTGACCTTGTACAAAACCGAACGGAAACAATTTCGGTTACCAGTACTAAAAGAAGAGAATTTGATAAGGAACAATTCATTTCTCATCAGGATACTCACGAAGCGATTATTTCAAAAGAAACTTTTAATTCCGTTGAAAAAATGCTGCAACACCGAACCCGTGTTAATACTGCCCCTAAAAAGCATCTTTTTACAAACTTATTATTTTGTGAAGAGTGCGAAAAAGGAATGTGGTATAAGGGCAACCAAAGAGGTTACCGGTGCGGCGGAAATATTAAACACGGCGATACCTTTTGCGTAAATCAAGTAGTTGTACGGGAGAAGGAACTTAAGAATATAATTCATAATGACTTAAAAGAACTTTTTAAATCATTTAAAAACGAGTCCCTTTTGGAAACTTTACAAAATAAATTGAGCACTAAGAAGCGGCAGATTAAAAATGAGATAGAAAAAGTCGAAAAACACTTAAAGGATTTACGAAAGAGAAAATTGGATTATGTAAATTTGTATACAGATAATCTAATATCTAAGGAAGACTTAGTTGAATATAAAGAGCTGTCAGATCAAAGTGTTAAAGAACTAAATCAAGCATTAAACGACCTTCAAGAGAAGCTTAAAGAGTGTGAAGGTGAAAATTACACCTTCGACTTGGGAAGCAAACTAAAGGAGTTCCTTTCCCTTACGGAACTAACTCCTCAAGTTCTACATTCCCTTGTCGAAAGAATAACTTGCAACAGCCAAGGTGATATCAGGATCCATTACAATTTCGTAAATCCTTTTCAGGAATCTTAAAGGCAACGCCCGAAAGGGTTAGTTGCCTTCTTTTAAAATGAGTTGCGAGATACACTCCACGTGTTTGGACTGTAATTGATAACACAAAGGGATGTTGTTGGATTTATCAACTTTTTTAGAGTATTTTCCCTTTACCAAATTCAATTATTATATTGAGTTTAGATAGAAAAGCTCTTTCTTTAAGTGGACTTTCATTAAGAATAAAGAAACAATGTAGCAATAAATGGATGAATGTTATTTTTCAATTTCTTTTTTTTCACCAAGAACCGCTTCTCTAGTTTTTTCTACTCTAATAGTTGATTCT
>NZ_JBALNY010000191.1:0-5729 GCF_036962145.1 Bacillus sp. JJ1764
CCGAACTTCAGACAACGCTTCCTCGATTTGGGCTTCCCTTGTCCGAAGACGTCAGAATTTCTGTAATTTGGATAATTTTTTTTTGATGCATTGGATCCTGTTTACATTCTCTACTAATGTTTCGAAACGCTAGTAGAAATTATCACGCCTACAAATTTACTCCCATACCAATGCTATTCGAAGCATTTTTCATCACACACCATAGTATATCAACAAAATTAAATAGCCCATTTATTTTGAGAATCAAACTAACGGCACTAAATTATTTAGTATTCCTCATAAAACTAAACGATTTAGTATTAACAAACTTCTACCCACTATTTAATTTTTTGCAGCGACTCCGTTAAGGTTTTTATTAAGAAGTCAAGATCCGTTTGTTCGATACTTAGTGGTGGTGCTAAAGTTAAAACGTTATTGAACCCTGCTACCGTTGCTCCATTTTTTCCGATGATAATTCCCTTCTCTTTACAGTTGGAAATAGCCTGATTGACAAGGGCCACATCCAAAGGTTCTTTCGTTTTCTTATCTTTAACCAGTTCGATGCCGACTAAAAGCCCTTTGCCGCGGACATCACCGACATAAGGGTGATCCTGCAAGTGATTTTTCAGTTCGTTTAGTAACCTCTCACCCAACTCTTTTGAGCGCTCAAACAGTTTTTCTTTTTCCATGATTTCGAGGTTTTTTAAAGCTAGTGCGCAGGCAGCCGGGTTTCCTCCAAATGTATTGACATGTCGGAAATAATCATACTCTTCTGTGCCTTTAAACGCTTCGTAGATTTCTTTGCGCACGGCCGTTGCCGAAAGTGGCAGATAAGCACTGGTGATGCCTTTTGCCATGGTGATAATGTCTGGCTTGACCCCATAGTTCATAAAGCCAAATGGTTTTCCAGTCCGGCCAAAACCGCAGATGACCTCGTCGACGATTAATAGTGCACCGTGTTTCTCACAAACTTCCTTCGCTGCCTTCATATATCCTTCAGGCGGAACCAGTACACCGCCTCCCGTAATAATTGGTTCCATGATCAGGGCTGCGATCGTTTCACTGAGTTCCCATGTCATGGTTCTGTCAATTTCCTTAACAGAGGAAAGCTCTTTTGGGTCCGAGACATGTGTATCATCCCGATAGGAATCGGGCGGCGACACGTGAATGAATCCTGGCGCGAGAGGTTCGTATTTAAATTTACGTTGGGCCTGCCCAGTGGCGGCCAGAGATCCCATCGAATTTCCGTGATAACCGCGGTAGCGGGAAATGATTTTATAGCGATTGTGCTCTCCTCTTTGTTGGTGGTATTGGCGGACGATTTTAAAGGCCGTTTCGTTTGCCTCGGACCCACTGTTGGAGAAGAAAATGACATACTCATCCCCGAGCATTTCATTTAGTTTTTCCGCTAGCTTAATCGCTGGAACATGGCTTTGGGATAATGGGAAATAGGCCAACTCCTTCAGCTGTTCGTAAGCCGCCTCGGCTAGTTCTGTTCTTCCGTAGCCTATATTCACACACCAAAGCCCGGCCATAGCATCCAAATACCGTTTCCCATCCACATCTGTAATCCATGCTCCCTCTGCCCGTTCCGCCACAATTGTTGACTTTGGGCTGAATGGTTTCATCGCATGCCATACAAATTGA
The DNA here is from genome assembly GCF_036962145.1 of Bacillus sp. JJ1764. Classification (NCBI taxonomy): domain Bacteria; kingdom Bacillati; phylum Bacillota; class Bacilli; order Caryophanales; family Bacillaceae; genus Bacillus; species Bacillus sp. JJ1764. The sequence continues at coordinate 1,627 of NZ_JBALNY010000191.1, forward strand.
TCATCTTTCTCCAATAATTCCTCCTGTGAACGATCCGTTTTCACCATTCTATCTCCCCCTTCCACTTCAAAAAAATTTGGGTGCCTGTCACCATTAGTTATATTTATATAGGTTATATGCTATTAATCTATGTGTTTATTAGGCATCGAATCTAGAAGTAATCATTTTTTTACGCGTATAGAAGTTCACGCCGTCTTTGCCGTTGACGTGGAGGTCACCGTAAAAGGAGTCTTTCCAGCCTGAAAATGGGAAGAAGGCCATGGTGGCTGGGACCCCTACGTTGATCCCAAGCATTCCAGCATCGGCTTCTTCGCGAAATTGGCGGACAGCTTTGGCGTTGTTGGTGTAAATGGTTGCGCCGTTTCCGTAGCGGGATTTACGGATATAGTCCAGACCTTCATCCAGATCCTTTGCCCGCAGCAGGCTTAAGACCGGAGCAAAAATCTCATCTCTGGCAATGGTCATATCCGGGGTCACGTGATCAAAAATCGTTGGACCAAGGAAGTTACCTTGTGGCAGATCATTCATTTCACTACGGCCGTCTCGAATTAACTCTGCTCCCTCGGCAATCCCTTTTTCAATATAGCCGAGAACTTTTTCACGGTGTTCTTTACGGATCACCGGAGTTAACAACACTTCTTCATCCATTCCATTCCCAATAATCAATTCATCAGCTTTTTTCGCCAGGGCTTTTACAAATGGTTCGTTATCGCCCACAACTACCACGGCACTGCAGGCCATACAGCGCTGACCGGCACTTCCAAATGTGGAGCTGATAATATGTTGGACTGCTTTATCCAAGTCTGCATCTGGCATCACAATATGATGGTTTTTGGCGCCAGATAGGGCCTGAACCCGCTTTCCTTCCGCTGCAGCACGCTCATATACATATTTAGCAACCGGTTGTGACCCAACAAAGGAAATCGCGGCAATGTCTTTATGCTCGAGTAGCCCGTTGACTACATCATGGGCACCATGCACCACATTCAGTACTCCTTTTGGTGCGCCAGCAGCGGTAAACAATTCTGCTAATCTACTAGCTAAAATTGGGGTACGCTCTGATGGCTTTAATACAAACGTATTGCCACAGGCAATCGCTAATGGGAACATCCATAAAGGCACCATCATTGGAAAATTAAAAGGGGTAATGCCGCCAACAACTCCCAAAGGATAACGGAACATCTCTGAGTCAATGTCCTCGGCAATCCCTGACAAGGTCTCTCCCATCATTAAGGTAGGTGCACCGCAAGCGAATTCGACGCACTCAATGCCGCGTTGGACTTCACCATAGGCCTCCTTGTATGCTTTGCCGTTTTCCAACACAATAAGTTTGGCAAGCTCCTCGTGATTTTCAGTTAATAGATGATGAAACTTATAGAAAATTCGCGCCCGTTTTGGAACCGGGACATTTTTCCACTTTTTAAATGCTTCTTTTGCGGCTTGCACGGCAAGATCAACATCTTCCTTTGAGGAAACAGGAACCTTTGTAATCAGTTCATTCGTAGCCGGATTTGGTACATCAAGGGTTTGGGAACTGACCGCACTGACCCATTCCCCATTAATGAAATTTTTTAAAACCGCTGTTTCATTTTTAATCACGCTCATTTGTGATCCTCCCTTTCATTATTGGTTTTATTATCTCTTGTTCCTTTGCCTCTTTCATTAGACATACTGTCAAAAGGACGCAGTCAATTGTTAAACACTATGAATATCCATTATTTAACTTGACTTACCTTGATAGGTTGAGAGGCTGCTAAATACTCATGGACTAACAGCATGAATTCTATGGCGACACGTTTTTCGTGATTCATAAAATCCTCTCCGAGCAAATTTTCAAGTTTTTGCAGGCGATGATATAACGTTTGTCTGACAATAAACAGCTTATTTGCCGTTTCCTGCTTGGATCCGTTGCATTCCAAATATACCCTTAAGGTTTCCAGCAGTTTGGCATTAAATTTTTGATCGTATTGTATCACTGGGTGAAGGTATTCTGATGCCAGCTCTTGTAAGTCCGTATGCTTCCCTAATTGGGATATAAGCCGGTATAAATGCAGATCTTCATAAAAATAATAGGGCTGCTTGTTGGTCATTTTTTGCTGTATTCTCAAGGCTTCTTTAGCTGTTTGATAGCTTTTATGTAACTCTGTTAGACGATCGGAAAATTTACCGACGGCGATGATGAATTTGGCGGAGCACTGCTTGCGGATAAACTCGGAATGCTGCACCGAATCAATTGCCTTTTTAATCCGCTCCTTCATATTCTTTTTAGAACGGTTGTTTAAGAGAATAAAAATGAGTTCATTTCTTCTTTCAACAAAGAATAACGTAAATCCATTTTGTTCAAAGATAGAGCGTGATAACAGTTTAAGGTAGGTAATATCAGGAAAGGAATTTTCTTTTAATGGCAGGAGTCTGGCTATGAGGACAGAGGCTTCATGATGTTTAGTGGTAATACCGTTCTCTACTAAATAATCATAGATTTCCTCCATAGAATGCTCCCCCTCGAGCCAGCCGTGCAGCCACTCAAATGCCTCAACTCTCTTTTTCTCCTCGACATACAAATCCCTCAGTAAATGTTGGGCCAGTGCCGTTGCAGTTCTATCCAGAATTAATAAATCATACTCGCTGATCGGGATTTCATGGGAATAAATGGCCAGTTCAGCATATTCCTGTCCGAATAAGAAAATTGGTGTCAATCCGATTTGTTCACTTGGAACTGTTTTTGCCAGCTCAAGCTGTTCGATCATTGCCCATTGCTCCTGACGATTAATTTCTGGAACAAATTCATATGACTGATTTTTCAACCGGAATATGATTTGGACATCCAGTGCCGAAAAGATGAATTGCAGAATATCTTCATAGTTTTCTATAGTAAGCAGTCGTTTATTTAAGCTTTGCGAATAATTTTCCAAATCGGAAATCTTCTGATATTGCTGATTGATAATAATAGAATGTAAATCTTGAGTGATTTCTACAAACGGGACCTCTTGTTGGAAAATAATAATCGGGAACTGATGAGTATTGGCGAGTTCGATGACATCATCCGTGATTTCAGAAATGTACGTTCCTATTTCAATACACAAGCCGGCCACCCCATGATCAATAAATTCTTTCACCATAGTAATAAGGATATCTGGCTGATTTTTCCAGGCGATTCCAGTCGATAAAATCAGCTCCTGCCCTTTTAATAGATTCTTCATACCTGTAGCCTCGACAACATGAACCCATTTCACAATGCGATGAAGACCTTCGAATCCGGCAACCACACTGGCGGTTTCAAAATGTTTTCTTGATAAAATATCTGAGACTTTTAACTGAAATTGTTCCTTCATGTGATTGATCTCCTTTGGGAAAAATGCTGGAAAAGGATTGGTGCTTAACGCCCAATCCTTTTCCAAAAACGGACAACTTCTATTTTTGTTTGATTAAGATACTCGAAAAATACTTTCTGGCATTGGCATTCCCAACCAGTAACGTTTCAGACTCATGTCCATCCGGATGGACAAACTCAACAGTTGCCCCATTTAGATGTTCTGTCACACTTTGAATCATGTAACCCTTTTGGATGAGAAAATCGATTTTATCCCGTTCTTCTAGGAATAGCAGATAATCAGACATAGACATCCCCCTTAATAAAAGTCAAGGTTTTTCGGTGCTTTTTCAGTGACAGGTTCATAAACCGTCTCATCGATTTCCCAGTCACGGCCAACAGAAATCCCCAAATATTTTTCATCACATGGATCTTCGATTTCGGCCTGTTTGTATTTAGTAAACCACCAATATTTTGCCAGAATAAAGTAGATGACAGCACCTACGATGAATCCCACTAAAAATCCATAGTTTGGAACAAAGTAAGAAGCAACTGCCCCTATGATCCAGGCGATAAACCCAGCAAGGTTTACCCCGCCCATATAACGATATTGTCCGTGATCTTCATAAAGCTCAGGTACATTTACGCGTCTTTTACGGATTAAATAATAATCAGCAAACAAAATTCCTACAATCGCAGATAAAATTCCGCCGACAAACAGGAGAATGGGAATAATGACACCGAATAAGGTCCAAGGCTGAACCACTGTTCCCACGATACCCGCTGTAATAAC
>NZ_JBALNY010000191.1:5761-6213 GCF_036962145.1 Bacillus sp. JJ1764
GTAATAACCCCTGCCCAGAACGGGAACTTAGGTCCACCCACATTTGAGAAAATAGTAGCAGCCGGTACGACATTGGCAGCTGTATTGGTGGACCATTGTGCCAAGACAATCATTAGCAGGAGGATGGCTAAGATGAAACCAGCAGCTGCCTTTTGTAGAGCAACAACAGGGTCATAATTCAAAGCAGCAATATAGGAAACGGCACCAATAATAATCATAAACGTCTGAGTTAACGGCATCGCGATTAGATTTCCAATTAACGAACTTTTATTCCGTTTGAACCAGTTCTTTTCATTCACCGGTGCTTTAATAAACCTTGAAATCGATGGAATATCAGCGCTTAACGTAGCCCAAAAGCCCATATTACTAAAAATGACCACTAAGAAGGCTGAAAATGCTGCTCCACCTGTAACTGGCGATTCCACCCAGCTCCACACGTCACGACCCGCAGC
>NZ_JBALNY010000192.1:0-6908 GCF_036962145.1 Bacillus sp. JJ1764
TATAAAAATAAACCAAAATTACATCAAACCAATCAATAACATAAACAATAGTCATGTATTCCAAGCCCCCCTGAATATTTTTATAGAAAAAGAAAATATCCAAGGGGTGTTGCAAATGGTTCAAACTTCACAGCCGAAGCGCAATTACCGGACAGAAACAATCAAGCTTCCCCAGGGCTATAAAATAGAGGCAGTCGAAACGAATATTACTACACCGATTGGGCTGACCATTACAGACCGCAATGAACTCATCATCGCTGATGCAGGAATTATCTCTGGTGGGGGAAAAATCTACCGCCTGACTACTAACGGTCCTCAGCTTATAGCTGATGACTTTAATACGCCATTAACAGGAGTAACCTTCTATAAGGGGTATCTTTACGTGGCGCACCGCAGTGTAATTACCCGCGTGAGTCTTGATGGAAAAAAGCTGGACATTATTATCGGATTGCCAAGCTATGGTGACCATCACAATAATCGGGTTGTCTTTGGTCAGGACGGCAAGATGTATTTTGGTCAGGGGACCGCCACTAATACTGGTGTGGTCGGAGAAGATAATCACTGGCTAAAAAAGTATCCTTTTTTTCATGATTATCCAGGAACCTACATTCAAGTAACAGGTAAGAACTTTAAAACAAGAAATCTCTTAACGGACGCCGCCAATGATTCAGTGCAGACAGGCCCTTTCTCACCATTTGGGATGCCAGTTTATCCAAATGAGTATATTAAGGGCTTCGTTAAAGCAAGCGGCAGTATTCTACGAGCTAATCCGGACGGCTCTGAGCTAGAGCTGTTTGCTTGGGGACTGCGAAATCCGTTTGGCATTAAATTTGACCGTTTCAATCAGCTGTTCTGTTCAAATCATGGCATGGATGTCAGGGGAAGCAGACCTGTTGCCGAGTCCCCCGATGAATTCCAATGGGTCAGACAGGGAATGTGGTATGGCTGGCCGGATTACACTGGCGGTCTCCCCGTTACGAATCCAATGTTTAAGCCGGAAGGGAAGAAGCAGCCGACATTTTTGCTGACTCGGCATCCTATGACACCACCAAAACCAATCGCTGTATTTACCTCGCATTCAGCGACCATGGGTTTTGATTTTAACTATAATCCATCGTTTGGTCCGACAAATGAGGCCTATATTGCCGAATTTGGCAGTGAAGCTCCGGAAACAACCGGAGGAAAACTAACCCCAGGGGTGGGGCATCGCGTTTCCAGAATCAATACGAGTACTGGTAAGATCACTGCTTTTGCGATTAATTCCAGCGGTTTGCCAGCATCACAAACGGATGGGTCAGGCCTGGAACGACCCATTGATGTTGTTTTCGGGTATAATGGAGAAATGTATATTGTTGATTTTGGCTACCGAAAGCCGCCTGGAAGCGGGGAAGGCTATCTCCCAAATACAGGAGTTCTATGGAAAGTGACAAAGCAATCTTAACCCATTTATGGCACTAACTGGCATGAAATCAGTCTTAGAACTGACCTTGCAATGACGAAAAAAGGAGTATTAATCATAATGAATGTTGTAACAAATATTTCTATACCTGCCATTTTAGAGATTAGTAAAGGAGCAGTCTTTACCCTCGAACGAATTTTAAAACAACACGATTTTAAAAATGTCCTCTTCTTATTTGACGATTTTACTTTTCATAACTTTAGAGAAGATATTCTGAAATCCATTACCTTTGCGAAAATAGAAGCAGTGCTGATGCCGGCAGATTTGGACATTCTTGACCTGATTAAAAGAGCATTTGAGCTGCCTCGTTTTGATGCCGTGATTGCCATGGGCGGGGGGATGGTGATTGATTATGGAAAATATATGGCTTTTACCCGACGCAGCCCATTTTTAAGTATTCCTACCTCCGCCTCAAATGATGGTTTCGCCAGCAGCAATTGCTCGCTTCTAGTGGAAAAAAAGAAAACAACCGTGCCGGCCAAAGTTCCGTATGGAATTATTGCTGATCTAGAAATTATCCAAAATGTTCCGGACCGTTTTATCCTCGCGGGTATTGGCGATTTAATGTCTAATATTACTGCACTCGTGGATTGGGAGTTCGAAGAAAAACATGGGGTTGATCAAGTCAATCATTTCGCCTATATGCTTAGTAAAAAGGCAGTCAATAGCTTTATTAGAACCCCGATGATAGATATCCGTGATCCCATCCTTCTAAAAGAATTAATTAGCTCCCTGACAATGGGCGGGATCTCTTCGGTGATTAGCGGGAACAGCGCACCGATCAGCGGGGCAGAACACCTGATTTCTCATGCTCTTGATAAAATCTCCCAAAAACCGGCCATGCATGGAATGCAAGTGGGTGTTGCTACTTATCTTATGGCAAAAGTGCAGGATCATCGTGTTGAACGAATGGTGAAGGTTTTTACACGAACTGGTTTTTTTGATTATGTAAAAGGAATTGGCTTGAAAAAGGATGAATTTGTACAAGCAGTTGAAATGGCACCAACCATAAAACCGAGTCGATATACATATTTGCATGATGAAGACTACCGGAAAAAAGCTCTTGAACTAATTGAAGAGGATGATTTCTTAAAATCCATATTGATGTAATAGCTAAAAACACGGGACTAATCCCGTGTTTTTAGCTGCAATCCTTTTTGATAATAGTCCGACATGATTTCCTCCGGAACCATGTTTCCTCCGGTTCCCCAAACAATGTGTATGCTTTTTAGGGGTAAATCGCCTTTTTCTTTGCATAATTTAATAGGACCAATCATACCAGCAAGGGCGGAAGGCTCTAAATAAATTTCCTCTGTATCAGCCAGTTCCTTTAGCAGCTTATATAGCTCATCATCACTAATGGTATAACAACCGCTTAAAAAAGGTTCAATTGTTTTGCCTACAAACCCTGAGGGTCTTCCCACTGCTAGTCCATCTGCTTCCGTTATATTATCGATCCCAATATCTTGGACAGAGATTTGATCATGAAGCCCTGTCATTAATCCTAGTAACATGCACGGGGAATGGGTAGGTTCAGCAAAGAAACAGTGTACATGGTCTTGGAACATTAACTTCAGGCCGAAAGCGATGCCTCCAGGGCCGCCCCCAACTCCACATGGAAGGTAAACAAATAGCGGATGGTGTTCATCAATGGTAATCCCCAAGTCTTCAAGTTGTCTTTTTAAACGAGATGCTGAAACAGCATAACCTAAAAAGAGGTTGCGGGAATTTTCATCATCGACAAAGTAACAAGACGCATCAGCGTCTGCTTGAATTCGCCCTTGCTCAACAGCTTTACTATAATCCTCCTTGTACTCAATGACCCTTACTCCTTTACTTCGAAGCAGATCCTTTTTCCATTGTTTTGCATCCGCCGACATATGAACCCTTACCTTAAAGCCCAACTTCGCACTAATGATGCCAATACTAAGTCCTAAGTTTCCAGTTGAACCAACTGCGATAGTATATTGCGAGAAGAATTGGCGGAACTTAGCGTGATCTAAAATAGAATAATCATCTTGAGGCGTTAACAGTCCATGTTGAAGCGCCAAATCCTCAGCATGCTTAAGAACCTCATAAATTCCGCCCCTTGCTTTGATTGAGCCTGATATGGGAAGGTGACTATCACATTTTAATAATAGCTCTCCTAGTATGGTCTGCTGGTAATCCTGTTCCAGAGACTGTTTCATAGAAGGAATGTTTATTAAAGGAGATTCAATCAAACCATTCATATCCTGTGTTTCCGGAAAAACTTTGGCTATATAGGGAGCAAACCGTTTAAGACGCGCCTCTGCATCCCAAACATCTTCTTGTGAAAGAAGGGATTTATTGATGGCTGATTCAAATGTCTCCAATTTAGGATTGAACCAGAAGACTTCCTCTAGGGAAATGAGTTTATTTAGTAAAGGATGATCCATCTCCTTCATTCTTTATCCTCCGATTATTATAAATTTGTTGTGTGGCTATCTAAATTGTAGATTATTTTTACAACATTTGTATATGATCATGATAAAATAATTTAGGGTGATGTCATTGTGGGGAAGATGATAAAATTTTTCTTCTTATTTATGTTATTATTACTTATCTTTAATGGATGTAGTTCGAGCACGGAAAGCAACCTTAACAAAGATCTATTCAAATATAAAAACTCTTATGTTGGCGATAATGGAGCTGTAGGAAATATCACTAGACAATTGCCAAGTCCTGAAGGTGAAGGGATAAATGGATTAGAACTTAAAACAGAAGAGAAACCCTATGGTATTATAGTAAATTATAAAAATATACAAACAAATGAGAAGACAGAAAAAAATTATGAAAAGACTGCATTATATAATGCAACGTTTATATTTGCCTTAGTCAAAAATGCAGATTGGGTTCAATTTAACTTTGTAGAAAAAGAATATAAAGTAACTAGAGAAGAATTGCAAAAGTGGTATGGAAAAGATGTAAGGGAATTTGAAAACGAAGATGAACTTAGCAAGTTTACCAAGGGAAATTTAACAGATAAAAATAAAGTGAAACTTTTTTTCAATTAACGGTCCTAGCCGGAAGAAAGCGCACAGATTTTGCTAGCTGTGCGCTTTTCTATTAGTTTTGGTCAGCTTGTTGCAGGAAATCTTCAGTAGACATGACATTTGCATATATTCCATTAAGGGCACTAACAAACGCATGATGGACCTGATCAGCAGGAACGACTTTATTTTTAAATGATAAGTCTCTAGTCGCACAGGCATCTTCAATAAGGGTACATTCAAAACCAAGATCCTTTGCGGCTCTGACTGTGGCATCAATGCACATATGCGTCATCATCCCGCAGATTACTAGTTTTGTGATTCCTTTGTTTCTTAATTGCTGTTCTAAATCAGTAGTATGAAAGCTGTTTGGTCTATGTTTAATAACAATGCTTTCATGCTTCAATGGTAAAACTGCTTCATTTATATGGGCACCTTCCGTTTCTGGAAGAAAGAAGGTTGCTCCTTCTTGAATGGAGATATGCTGAATATGGAAAATAGGCTTGCTTTTCTGTCTAAACCAGTTAAGAATCTTGCTTGCATGCTCAGCTGCCTTTACAGGGCTGCTTAATTCCATCCTTCCATTTGGAAAATAATCATTTTGAATATCAATTAATAGTAAAGCTGTGCTCATTTTTTTCACCTCATCAAAAAATTTATGATTATAATAAAATCATAAATGATCCCTTTATTTTTTTCGATACTCTGATGAAACCCTTTTAGATCAATTCATTTCATGGTGAAAGGAAATAATATGGAACTTGATAAAATTGATTTTCAGATTCTCAGATTGTTATCCCAAAATTCACGTATTCAATGGAAGGAGTTAGGTGAACAGATTCATATGACCGGGCAGGCGGTGGGAAACCGAATAAAGAAACTTGAGGAAAATGGTGTCATTAAGTCCTACTCTATTATTGTCGATGAGATGAAATTAGGACTGGCCTTTACAGCTTTTGTGATTATTCATATGAAAACAGCCAATCATGTATCATTTAGACAGTTTATCCAAGAACATCATGAGATCGTGGAAGCCCACCGGATATCTGGGGGTGGATGCTATCATTTAAAAATTAAGGTTCAATCCCAAGAGCAATTAAACCAGTTTCTTGATCAACTGCTCGAACATGGTAACTATAGTTTAAATTTATCAATACAAGAAATTAAACAACAAAATCCGTTGACTGCTACATGACTAAAATCTTTATGAAGTTAAATGCTTAATGGGCATTTAACTTCTCAAGCTGATCCTTCATTGCCTCTTACAGGTTGATTTTCTTTCTTTTGGTTTATGATTAATTATTCGCAGTCATAAGAAATTCCTTCTTATTGAAATGATCGTTAGTCCAGTATAAAAAAACCTAGCTTTTTAGGCTAGGCTTTAGCGGTCTCCACCGTTTTCGACACAGCAGAAGAATCATAACAATTTTATAAATCTATTCCTCCAGTCCTCAGCAAGGGCATCAACCGTCAATATCTTTTCAATTGATGCATTATCTTCTTTTTGGTGAAAAAGAATTTGTGTAGCAAATGATACGGATATTTCTTTTGGGTGTTTTTCCAAAAGAGTTATTTCCGAATCCAACATAATAGTTCCCTCTTCCAAAACCCGAAAGAAGTAGCCAGTTAGGGTCGTTTCAATCACTTTCTTTAAAAGTTGCTTTTCATCGTTATAATTGGAAATCTTAGCACAAGGTACTCTCCCTTGTGTAATTTGAAGAATAGTATCCCCCAATTTATATATGTCTCCAATACAAACCTGTTCTTCCGTCATGCCTGTTGCAGTAATATTTTCCCCAAAAGCAGGTAGAATCAGCTTTTTTTGAAATAGCCCTTCCCAATAAGAGTAATGCTCGAATGGATACAAACATACTACACGGTCTGGTCCACCGTGAAATTGGTGATTTGCAACATCATCACCAACAATGCTAGATTTCTCTACCTTAAAGGATGTTACTGTCGACTTACCTATTCCGGAAAATTCCTTTTTATGATTCCAATCGTATTCCTTTGGTTTTCCAACAGCTAAATTAATAATTTTTCGATTCAATTTGAATTTACCTCACTTCTACAGAACTCCAAAATCAATATGTAATTTAAATTGTATTATATTAGTGTCACTTGAAAAGGTACAATTTTAATAAAAACATTGGGGTCAGGAAAAGGGTTAATATACTTGAAAGAACGTGGAGGAACGTTCTTATAGTATAGGGTGCTTGAGCTATATATGGGTTACGGCAATGATCGCTGCGACATTCTTTTTCTTGTTGAGCTAAAGGTTAGTTCAAGAAAAAAATGTTAAAATAAGGGCAATAATTGCTTGAAAGGTGGGAAGAAATGAACACCATTTTTGATGATTTTTTAGAGCTAAAAGAAATATTAAACTCATTCAATGGACTCCAACAAAAATGGTTACTAACCTAACTGACCTTGATTGG
>NZ_JBALNY010000002.1:0-14649 GCF_036962145.1 Bacillus sp. JJ1764
CCACGCCTTCGGACATGGACCTACTCAAAAATCCTTTGCATGCGAAAAGATAAGGGATCCAGTCGTAAAGAAGGGTTTATAACGACCCCGTGAGTGAAAAAAGAGGAGCTCCGGTCGTAAAGAAGGGTTCATAACGACTGAGTGAGTGAAAAAAGAGGAGCTCCAGTCGTTAAGAAGGGCTCATAACGACCGCGTGAATAAAAAAATGGGGGCTCCGGTTGTTATGGAAGAGTTCATAAAGCCCCTCCAATTGGGAAAGTAATAGGTGTTTTATTTTGGGGAACGTAGAGAATTTCTATGTTCCCTTTTTTCAGGAGTAACTACATTTTGTGGAAGGTAGACCTCGTCTATCTGCCCTTATTACACGATTGACTGCATTATTGGAAACGTAGAACCTATACACTGAAAAAAATAGTAAGTGACACATGTAAAGACAACTGTTAAAATATTTTTTGTTATTACTTATCTAAATATATTCCCTAAAATCAACGCTTTTAGGAAATAATAATTGAAAGCAGAAGATGCATAGGAGGTAGTAAATTGAACAATATGAAAGAGATATCCGAGCGCAGGCTTCTGGGCATTGCTGGAATGGGCTGGATGTTTGATGCGATGGATGTGGGCATGCTCTCCTTTATTATTGCGGCATTAAAAGAGGAGTGGGGATTAACGCCTGGACAAATGGGCTGGATTGGTTCAATCAATTCCATTGGGATGGCAGTTGGTGCCCTTATTTTTGGTTTAATGGCGGATAGAATCGGAAGAAAACATGTCTTTATTATTACGTTATTATTATTTTCCCTTGGCAGTGGTGCTTCTGCCCTTACAAATACGTTATCTGCTTTTCTAGTTCTAAGATTCTTAATCGGAATGGGTTTAGGCGGAGAACTTCCTGTTGCCTCCACTCTAGTATCCGAAAGCGTCCCAGCTGAAAAGCGAGGCAGGACAGTAGTCCTACTTGAAAGCTTTTGGGCAGGCGGCTGGTTAATTGCCGCGATCATTTCCTACTTCATCATTCCCAATTACGGATGGAAACTGGCTTTAGTCATTAGTGCCCTTCCTGCTCTTTATGCCTTATATCTACGAATTGGGATTCCTGATTCACCAAGATTCTCGGCCATAAAAGGGGCTGAAAAAACATCTGTTTTTCAAAACTTAGGGAAATTGTGGTCCAAGGAGTACAGCCGAAATACGGCTATGCTTTGGATTGTTTGGTTCTGTGTCGTGTTCTCCTATTATGGGATGTTTTTATGGCTGCCAAGTGTAATGGTGATGAAGGGGTTTAGTTTAATTAGGAGCTTTGAATATGTCCTAATCATGACACTGGCGCAGCTTCCGGGTTATTTTACGGCAGCTTGGTGTATTGAAAAATTTGGACGGAAATTTGTTTTAGTTGTTTACTTACTCGGGACAGCTCTAAGTGCATACTTCTTTGGAACAGCTAATTCCACAGCGTTATTGATGACCTCTGGAATTCTGTTATCCTTCTTTAACCTTGGTGCGTGGGGCGGACTCTATGCTTACACACCTGAGCAATATCCTACCACTGTTCGCGGCACAGGTTCAGGCATGGCCGCTGCTGTCGGTAGAATTGGCGGTGTGCTCGGCCCATTATTAGTTGGATATTTTGTGGCACAAAAGATGCCAGTTTCGACAATCTTTACAATCTTTTGCATCTCTGTACTAATCGGAGCTGTGGCCGTTTTTGTATTGGGAAAAGAAACGAAAAAACAAGAACTAGCGTAGGAATATAGGAGGGGCCTCTTGCAAAAAGGAGGCCTCTTTGCTTTTACTGAATTTGTAAATTTATCATACTTTTTGTAAAACGTTTGTCCCTATTCAATCCGTCGTCTAATATTTAGACAAAATAATAAAAAAAGTGTTTTTCTTTTCTGATAAAATGTAAATTCTTATCTTATTTATCGGGTTTACAGTGATTTCCACTATCTACAATATAATAATTGTTATTTTCTAAATTATTTTAAAATAGAAGATATAAAGACTAGACGAACTTTAAAATATTATGTACAATGTTTTCAGAATATTAATTGTTTTAAAAAATTTGGAAAAAAGAGGATCGGTAAAAAAATTAGGGGGTAATGCAATGGGTAAGAAGAAAGTAGCAGGTATTTTTATGTCTTTCATGATGGCGGCAGGTGTCCTAGCGGGCTGTGGCTCGGCAAGTACTAGCGGCAGTGAAGACAAAGGCGGAGAAATCAAGATTGGTGCAAACCTTGAGCTTTCTGGCGGGGTGGCTTCTTACGGTCAATCGATTAAAGAAGGTCTAGATTTAGCTATTCAAGAGATCAATAAAGATGGAGTAGACGGTAAAAAGTTAAAACTTGTTACGGTGGATAATAAGTCTGATGCTTCAGAAGCAACAAGTGGTGCTATCAAACTAGTCAGCCAAGATAAAGTTGCTGCCATTATTGGTGCGGCAACAAGTACGAATACTTTAGCCCAAGTTCAAATTGCCCAAGATAATAAAGTGCCGCTTATTACACCTACCGGAACGAACCCAACAGTTACATCGAAAGACGGCAAATTAAATGATTTCGTATTCCGTACCTGCTTTATTGACCCGTTCCAAGGTACAGTTGCTGCCAACTTCGCGGCTAAAGAAGAAAAAGCAAAAACAGCTGCTATTTTAATAGACAGCTCCAGTGACTATGCAAAGGGACTCGCGGCTGCATTCAAATCGTCCTTTGCTAAGAAAGGCGGAAAGGTAGTAACGGAGGAAGCATATGTAGCTAAGGACACGGATTTCCATGCAACATTAACAAACATTAAGTCCAAAAATCCGGATTTCGTATTTATTCCTGGTTACTATGAAGAAGTTGGATTAATTGTGAAACAAGCCCGCGAGCTAGGATTAAGCGTTCCTATGATGGGTGGAGACGGCTGGGATTCTCCTAAACTAGTAGAAATTGCCGGCAAAGACCCGCTTAATAATACGTTTATCACTAACCACTATTCCTCTGGAGACAGCGATCAAAAGGTTCAGGATTTTGTAAAAGCCTTCAAAGCTAAATATGATGGTAAATCACCAGACGCATTTAACGCCTTAGGATACGACTCAGCTTACTTCCTTGCTGATGCCATTAAGCGTGCAGGAAGCAGCGATTCCAAGAAAATTCAAAAGGCCCTTGCAGAAACGGACGGTTTAGAACTAGTTTCCGGAAAAATGAAACTCGATAAAAACCATGACCCAATTAAATCTGCTGTTATTTTAGAGTACAAAGACGGCGAGCAAACGTTTAAAACGAAGGTTAACCCTTAAATTTTATAGCGTTTAAATGAATAGGGAGCATTCAGGTGTTCCCTATTCACCTTTTAATTTATTAGGAAATTTTTCCTATCCTCTAGGGAAGGAGCAACAAAAATGGAGCAATTTATACAGCAATTAGTCAACGGTGTTTCCTTGGGGAGTATTTACGCGTTAATTGCCCTTGGATATACAATGGTATATGGAATTGTAAAATTAATTAACTTTGCCCATGGAGATGTCTTCATGGTCGGTGCATTTATCGGATTTTATTCCATTACAATGTTTCATTTAGGATTTTTCTCAGCATTAATTATTGCCATGGTGGCATGCGCCATTTTCGGGGTGTTGATCGAACGGATCGCTTATAAGCCTTTGCGGAATGCAACAAGAATTGCGGCACTCATTACAGCCATTGGTGTTTCCCTGTTTATTGAGTATGGAACCATCTACATTCGCGGAGCACAGCCAGAAGCATATCCAAACGACATTGTTCACTTAAAGAGTTTGGAAATTTTCGGAGTAAAAATTAGTGGCGAATCGATTCTCATTTTGGCTGTTTCGATCGTTCTAATGATTTTACTGCAATTCATTGTTCATAAAACCAAAATCGGTAAAGCCATGCGTGCTGTTTCTCATGATATGGATGCAGCAAGATTAATGGGGATTAATGTCAATAACACCATTTCCGCTACATTTGCCATTGGTTCAGCTTTAGCAGGAGCAGCAGGTGTTATTTTTGGAATGTACTATACGAAAATTGAGCCATTGATGGGGATTATACCTGGGTTAAAAGCCTTCGTTGCTGCCGTATTGGGCGGTATCGGAA
Organism: Bacillus sp. JJ1764; assembly: GCF_036962145.1. NCBI lineage: Bacteria > Bacillati > Bacillota > Bacilli > Caryophanales > Bacillaceae > Bacillus > Bacillus sp. JJ1764. The sequence continues at coordinate 4,095 of NZ_JBALNY010000002.1, forward strand.
TCCTTCCGGGTGCCATGACTGGCGGATTGTTATTAGGTGTTATTGAAGCTCTTGTCAGCGCAGCAGGCTTCTCGCTGTGGCGTGATGGGGTAGCGTTCGTTGTATTGATTCTGATCCTGATTTTCCGTCCAGCAGGGCTTTTTGGAAAAAATGTCAGGGAAAAGGTTTAGGAGGTGGCTTAAGCGATGAAAAAGGGAAAAGGGTTTTGGGCATCAGTCGTTTTAGCCGTTGTTTTTGGAGTTGTCGTCCAATTTCTTATTAATGGGGAGATATTGAATTCCTTTTATGTGAATACCTTGTTTTTCATGGGTATTAATATCATTTTGGCTGTCAGTCTGCACTTAATCATAGGGATTACCGGACAGTTCTCGATTGGACATGCAGGATTTTTAGCCGTGGGTGCCTATTCGTCAGCGATTATCACAATGAAATTGGGAATGCCGTTTCCGGTGGCGTTACTAGTTGGCGGTATAGCAGCAGCCATTGCTGGTCTAATTATCGGGATTCCTACATTAAGACTTCGAGGGGACTACTTGGCGATTGCCACTTTAGGATTCGGCGAAATCATGCGGATTGTCTTTTTAAATATTGATTACGTCGGTGGAGCGAGCGGTATGACCGTATCCCACTTCACAACATGGCCTTGGCTATTTGCTTGTGTTCTAATTACGATTATTGTCATTGTAAACTTTACAAATTCTACACATGGACGTGCTTGTATTTCCATTAGGGAAAATGAAATTGCTGCAGATGCAATGGGAATCAATACAACCTATTACAAAGTTATTGCCTTTGTGATTGGTGCTTTCTTTGCCGGTGTGGCAGGTGCCTTACATGCACATAATTTCTATATTATTCAGCCAACCAACTTTGGCTTCTTAAAGTCATTTGATATTTTAATCTTTGTTGTGCTTGGTGGTTTGGGTAGCTTGTCTGGCTCTGTGATTGCTGCGATTTTATTAACGATTATTTCAACTTTCCTATCCAATTACCCAGAGGTTCGGATGGTCATTTATAGTCTCGTGCTCATTGTGATGATGCTATTCCGCCCGCAAGGCTTGATGGGAACGAAGGAAATTACCTCTTTCTTAAAACTTGGAAAGCCTGCTAAAGGAGGGTCTCATAATGCGAACTAATACACCATTGCTTAAAGTAGAGAATGCCGGGATCCGATTTGGCGGATTAAAGGCAGTTTCTGCTGTAAACCTTCAATTAAATCAAGGCGAGCTAGTGGGCCTTATTGGTCCAAACGGTGCGGGAAAGACCACTTTTTTCAACCTATTAACAGGTGTTTACGTTCCAACTGAAGGAAGCATCTCGCTAGATGGGGAGAAATTAAACGGACAGGCCCCTTATCGTATTACAAAAAAAGGGATCAGCAGAACGTTCCAAAATATTCGTTTATTTGGTGAATTGTCTGTATTGGATAATGTTAAGGTAGCTTATCATTCCTTAGCCAAACATTCTATTTTAAGCTCCATTTTTCGTCTCCCTTCTCACTTTTCCGGAGAAAAGGAAATGGAGGAGAAAGCGATTGAGTTTTTAAAAATTTTCAAGCTCGACTCGGTGATGCATGAGCAGGCGAAAAACCTACCGTACGGTCAGCAGCGCCGTTTGGAAATTGCCAGAGCACTTGCGGCGAATCCCAAATTATTATTATTGGACGAGCCTGCGGCTGGGATGAACCCTCAGGAGACAGAAGAACTGATGAATTTAATAGCCTTGATTCGTGAACGGTTCTCGCTAACAATTCTATTAATTGAACATGATATGGGTCTAGTAATGGGAGTCTGCGAGCGAATTTATGTGTTGGATCATGGCCAACTAATTGCCGATGGTACTCCGGAACAAATCAGAAATAATCCAAAAGTCATCGAGGCGTATTTGGGCGAGGAGGTCTCTTAACATGCTAAAAGTAAATAATATCAATGTCTATTATGGAAATATCCATGCATTAAAGGGAGTATCCCTCGATATCAATCAAGGTGAGATTGTCACGTTGATTGGAGCCAATGGTGCCGGCAAAAGTACACTATTAAAGACGCTTTCCGGATTGTTGAAGCCGAAGAGCGGTGAGATTTTATTTGAAAATGAGCATATCTCAGGCAAGGTGCCCCAATTGATTGTAAAGCGGGGGATGTCTCAAGTTCCGGAAGGGCGTCGTGTGTTTGCCAATATGTCTGTTGAAGAGAATCTGGAATTAGGCGCCTATTTGCGAAAGGATAAAAAAGGAATTCAAGAGGATTTTGAAAAAATCTATCAGTTATTTCCTCGTTTACACGAGCGTCGAAAGCAGCAGTCAGGTACCTTATCAGGCGGTGAGCAGCAGATGCTTGCCATGGGAAGAGCCCTAATGGCCCGCCCTCGTCTGTTATTGCTGGATGAGCCTTCAATGGGTCTTGCACCACTGTTGGTAAAAACAATCTTCCAAATCATTGAGGAAATAAATAAAACGGGTACCACCATTTTATTAGTTGAGCAAAACGCGAATATGGCATTGTCAATCGCTGATCGTGCCTATGTTATTGAAACGGGAAAAATAGTTGCCTCGGGTACGGCTGATGAGCTAAGTCAAAGTGACCAAATCAGACAGGCCTATCTTGGAGGGCATTAAAAAGGGAATCGGAGAGGTCCGATTCCCTTCAATTTTTACATTTTTATTTTTCGCTGCTCAGGATCCCATTTAAGTTGGAATCGTTCTTTTGGTCTTAATTGAGCCTTAATTTTATTGGAATAATCCTCGTAAAGCTGTTCTAGGCCTACTAATGCCAGTGAAAAGAAGTTTGCATAATTTTTCTGTACTTCCCACTTTAACTCATTCTTTCCACAGATACTGTAATGATTCAATTCCACAATTTCCTTTTGCAGCTTGGCTAGTGGCTCTGCCCGCTCATCTTCAGGAAGGGCCAGAATTTGATCAATTTTTTCAATATACTCCTTGGATTTATGAATTTTATCTTGGATATCCTGATAGCCGTCCAGATCAATTAAGTGATATTTTAATTTGAAATCATTCAGTTTTTCTGCTGCTTCATAGGTAGAATTCACGATATCATCCCGGGTCATTTCCCTAGTTTCGTAGCTTAGCATATGCTTCCACGATGGCTGGGTGATGGCCTTACGGTGATCCTCAAGTGTATGACAGAATTTTTTATAGCCGTGAATTTCCGGATGCTCGAATGCCGGGCTGGCCGGATCCAGGAATGGAGCAAGCGGTGCGACAAAGTAAAAGATTCTTGGGTCTTGATTACAGGCAAGATGAATCGTTTCGCAAAAATCAATGTTGTCAACAGCGCTTTGGTAGGTCTGTCCAGGGATCCCGACCATGAAAAATAAGTCGACTTTTTTACAGCCGTGTTTTAAGGCGTAATTAAGCGTATCGATTACTTTGTTATTGGTGCAGTTGAACTTCCCATTATACCGTCTGATGTTTTCATCGTGTGTTTCCAAAGTAATTTCAATACTGTAGTTACGCACACTATCATTGATTCGCTTAAAGAAATCCTCATCGGCATACTGGAATAATTCAAAGACCAGTTCATTTTTTAGATTCATTTTCTTAATCCCATCCAACAATTCATTCATATATTCACGTCCGCCCTGACGGATATCATGAAGAATAAAGATGGGCGCACGGCTGAACCGTTGGATAAATTGAATGTCTTCTAAGAGCTTTTTGGGCGATCGAAGAGCAAGTGAATTTCGGTTGCAGTTTTGGTTATACGCCTCTTTGGAGCCACCGCAAATCAGACAGTTTTGCGTACAGCCACGGGCAGTCAAAATTGCGGTGTTTGGATATTGCAGCCAACCGTTATATGGAAGCGGATCCAAAAAGTTGCGATATTTAAAGACAGAGCGAATCGTATAGCGGTAACCCGGTACATCGACATCATCAATATCCGTCGGAACGTAAGTGATGGGATTGAAGCCAATTTCACTTCCCTTTTTCCATGTAAGATTGGGAATATCCGCATAATAGGTGTTCCCGGTCTCAATTTTGTTCATCAACAGAAGCATAAGTTTTTCAGTTGAATCACCGCGCATGACAAAGTCGATAAACGGGTATTGGATTAGCTCCTTATGATAATAGGTTGAAGACAATCCTCCAAAAATGATCGGGGTGGTTGGATGTAGTTTTTTTACAATTTTGGCTAATTCAATGCTCCCATGTGCATGCGGCAGCCAGTGGAGATCGATTCCGAACGCCGTTGTTTGTATTTTTCGCAGTTTCCCCTCAACATCGAAGCTCTCGTTCATTAACATCCGATTAGCAATATTGATTATTTTTACCTTGAGTCCGTACCTTTCCAAATAATCAGCAATACTCGTCAATCCGATTGGGTACATTTCAAAAACGGGTGATGACGGCACTACATCACTAATCGGGCCGGCAAGCAGTGAATTTTTCCGAAAGTCATATACGCTGGGAGCATGTAATAAAACTAAATCATATTTCATGATTACCACCTCAAAAGAATGTAAATGGGCAGAAATGGCGCTTTTTAGATCAGTACAGATCCTATATAAAAAGCTCTATAATACGTGAATAATCTCACATTCATATTTTTGTAAAATATTTCAGTAATTTTAGTTTACTATAATCACTTTTTAATAGAGTGACAAATGGGTGACAAATTTTGGTTGATTTTGTGTAAATCCATTATGGATAAGGTATTAAATCAAAAATTTGTTATAATGCCATTAATATAAAGATAAAGGATGGTTTAAATGGCGGTTTCCAAAACAAATGCAATGAGAATATTGGATAAACAAGGGATCTCTTATGAAATTCTTACTTACGATCATAAAGATGGAAAAATAGATGGCGTATCTGTGGCGGAGAAAATTGGGAAGGATCCGAACGAGGTCTATAAAACACTTGTTGCTATTGGAGCAAGCAAGAATATTTTTGTCTTTGTCATTCCGGTCGCGGAAGAGTTGGACTTAAAAAAGGCGGCAAAGGCTGCTGGTGAGAAAAACATGGAAATGATCCCAGTGAAGGATATCCAAAAATGGACAGGCTACATCCGTGGAGGCTGCTCACCGGTTGGAATGAAGAAGCAATATAGAACTTTTATCGATGAGAGTGCGTATGAGCTCCGGTCGGTGGTTGTCAGCGCCGGGAAAATTGGCATGCAGTTGGTGATATCACCCGTACAACTACAAGAAGTGGCATTAGCGGAATTTGTAGATTTAACCAAGTAAAATTTTATAAGAATCCCTATGGGCATTCACCTATATTCGGCAAAAGCATAAGATATGGTGATAAAAAATTCTTTTCGATTCGCCAAAGAGTGGAACTGAACTTTGACCAGATTTGCTATAAAGGGAGTGTTCATGAATGCCAGGGAAAATTAAAAATTATTTTGCTGGTGGAAATACAGCAAGAGGATTTCATAATCTTTACGACTCCAACCTTCAAGGGCTGAATCGGCTCTTTATTCTAAAAGGCGGACCAGGCACAGGAAAGTCATCTTTAATGAAGAAGGTTGGCAATGAGTGGGTGGAAAAAGGTTATGATATTGAATTTCTTCATTGTTCTTCCGATAATAACTCCATTGATGGCGTCATCATTCCAGCCCTAGGGGTTGGCATTGTGGATGGAACGGCACCGCATGTGATTGAGCCCAAAGCACCAGGGGCAGTTGAGGAATACATTAATCTCGGTGAGGCTTGGGACGCCAAAGCACTGGCCGTACACAAAGTGGAGATTCAAAGGCTAACGAATCAAATTAGCGAGTCATTCGGGGCGGCTTATGCTACATTTAATGAAGCATTGGAGATTCATGATGATTGGGAAAAAATATATATTAACAGCATGGATTTTCAAAAAGCTGATCAACTAACCAATAAATTAATTGAATCATTCTTTGGAAAAATGAACTTGAATAAACAAGCCGATGTCCGCCATCGTTTCTTGGGAGCTGCAACTCCGAAGGGTGCGGTTGATTTTGTTCCGAATTTAACGGAGGAAATTCCGAAGCGTTATTTTATTAAAGGACGCCCGGGCTCTGGGAAATCAACGATGCTGAAAAAGTTGGCGGCGGCGGCTGAAGAGCGTGGAGTGGATACGGAGGTTTACCACTGTGGTTTTGACCCGCACAGCCTTGATATGGTGATTTTCAGGGAATTAGGCATTGCCATTTTTGACAGCACGGCCCCGCATGAGTACTTCCCAAGCCGGGATGGCGATGAGATTATAGATATGTATGAAATTTTAATTGAACCGGGTACGGATGAATTGTTTGTGGAAATTATAGAAAAGATCTCAGCCAAATATAAAGATAAAATGGCTGAGGCCACAAGTTACCTTGCCAAAGCGAAAGAGCTTCATGATGTGCTCGAAGAAATTTATATTGATGCAATGGATTTTTCAGTGGTAGAAAGAATTCAAGCCAATATTTCTGAGGAAATAAGTGCATTAGCACGGTGATAAATAGAAGCTGTCTCATAGTTGAGACAGCTTCTATTTTTATTCATGCGGATTCGTTTTGCTTTGCTGGCCTTTATTGCGTTTGTTTCCTTTGCTGTTATCGCCGCTGACAAATTCTGTGCCAAATTCAGCTTCAGCGTGCCCGGCCTGTGGAGAATTTTGATTTTGGCTGCCTTTATTAAACTTTTTGGTCATCATAAGGCTCCTTTCCATCATATGGTCATCAATAGTTTGGCATTCGAAGATGACTTTATTCATCAGACGATTTTTATTAAAATAATGGAAAACGAGGGAATCAGGTGAAGAGGATGTTAGCTTATGTGAAAAGATTGACCGAACTATACGAAGCCAACCGCAATGAGGAAAATGCCGGTCCAATGAGCAAATATATGAAAAATCACTTTCCCTTTCTGGGAATTAAGAAACCAACACGGGCAGAATTAGAAAGGCAGTTTTTCAAAGAAACAGGGGTCTTAAAAGAACCGTTTAACCATGAATTTATATGGGAACTTTGGAATAGAGACGAGCGTGAATATCAATATACCGCTTTAACTTATATCGAGAAGTCACTACATAAATTGACAAAAAATGATATGGAATTAATGGAGCGGCAAATTCGGACAAAATCCTGGTGGGACACGGTTGACGTGATTTCGCCAAAGCCGGTTGGCACAATCGCACAAAAGTTCCCGGAAGTAATTAATGAAACGATCAATGGTTGGGCCACTCATGATTATTTATGGCTCCGGCGGGCGGCAATTCTTTTTCAATTAAAATTTAAAGAAAAGACCAATGAGGATTTGCTTTATGAGTACGTAAGAGAGAATGCAGCTAGTCGGGAATTTTTTATCCAGAAGGCAATTGGCTGGGCGTTAAGAGAATTTTCAAAGACCAATCCGGCATCAGTTAAAGAATTTATTTCCGAGACTAAATTATCACCCTTAAGTGTCCGGGAAGGCAGCAAGTATCTGGGCTGAGCAAAAAGGGGAAAATATCCAGATGTTCATGGTATGATAGCGATAACGAATCTTGATTTAAAGGGTGGACAACATGGTGAAATGTATTGCAACAGATATGGATGGAACATTGTTGAATTCGATGCAGCAGATCAGTGAGGAAAATAAAAGGGCCATTTTAAAAGCACAGTCACAAGGTGTAGAAGTAGTTGTGGCTACAGGCAGATCCTATCAGGAGGCTAGTTACGTTCTTGATGAGGTTGGATTAAAGTGTCCGGTGATTTGTGTGAATGGGGCGGAAGTCCGGGCTCAATCCGGCGAGATTCTTTCTGCAACCCCAATTCCAAACAAATTAGCCCGTGAAGTAGCAGCTAGGCTAGCGGAAAAGGATGTTTATTACGAGGTCTACACCAATAAGGGTGCTTTTACAATTGACCTCAAAAAGGCTGTTTCGATCCTTGTTGATATCGTGGTAAGTGCGAATCCTGAAATGGATCCAAAAGTGGTAGAGGAACAGGCTGGTGCTAGGGTCTCAGACGGGTTAATTCACATCATCGAAGATTATGAACATATATTTTCGAACGAAGAATATCAAATTTATAAGTTTTTGGCGTTTTCCTTCGATCTTGATCAGCTCGGGAAAGCACAGGATTCGCTTAAAGATTTGACAGAACTCGAAGTGACTAAATCAGGTATTGAAAATATTGAAATTACTCATCGAAATGCGCAAAAGGGGATTGCCCTTGAAGCATTTGCCAAAGCAAAGGGAATTTCTTTAGAGGATACCGTGGCTATTGGTGACAATTTTAATGATGTATCAATGTTTAATAAGGCAGGCCGTGCCATCGCCATGGGAAATGCAAGCTTTGAGATCAAAGCATTATGTGATGAGGTCACTGACACGAATGATAACAGCGGTGTCGGTAAAGCGATTTTAGACCTATTGTAGGGAAAGTAACAAGGTGACAGCACTCCGGTGCCTGTCACCTTTTATTACATGTCTGAAGCTAGCATTACAAAATTTCAATTTTGAGAGAGTTAACTTGGGAAACCAGGAGATCTTCGTATTGTTGCTGTGCCTGGTAATAAACTTCTTGGTCGCCGTAGCTTGGGTGTTCTTTTTTGATTTTGTCAATCAGGTCTTTTTGAACCTTTTGAGTAAGGACGATTTGTTTGTATTGTTGCTTTTCAATACCCCAGAATCTGTCTTCACCGTAATTTTGAATTAGGGCCTTAGTAGATTCAAATTGATTATATTGATCACGAGCTTTATGCATTGCCTGCTCCACTTCGGCATCGGTTGCTTTATGCCCCTTTTCCTCAGCTAGCAGGGCCATGGAACGCAGCCTAATAATTTGCGTTAGCAGTTGATTTTTATTCTCTGCAGATTTTTCTTGTGAATCAAGATAAGCCAATTCTTCCTCTAATTGCGGTCCGCTGTACTTCTTTTTGGCGGCCTCACGATTGATTTCAAGTTGAAGCTTGTTAATCAACGTGTAAAAGGCAATATCCTCATTGGTAATCCATTGCCCATTGATCATTGCCACACCTTTTGACTTGGTGACATTGACCGTCATCACTTTTTCGGTTTTCTTTCCACCTTTTTCTAATGTAAAGGCGGCTTCATACTTACCGCTCATAGACAGATTTACTTCGCCGGAATACGTCCCTTTTTCCCCTTCTGTCAGGGTAGCCTTCGTGGTGCCATGGTCCATGCTGGCCATTGATAATTCCGCTCTCACCTTTAATCCCGTGGCCGGCTTATTATTTTCCGTTACCTTAATTTCGAAAGGGCTGGCTTTGTCTTGCTGGTAATATAAATCCTTGGTTACTTTGATGGTATAATCAGGCCCTGAGCTGCAGCCAGTAAGAATAGCGGCCAGTAGCAGTAAGGCGAACATTACGCGTTTCATCATGCTTCAATACCCCCTAAATGATGTGTTTCTAAAAATTCCCCTACGGTATATTTGGTCATTTTGGCATTGTCTAAATAAGCGACATGTGTGCAAACCTGGCGGATCTCATCAAGGTGATGGGATGAGAGCAGAATGGTTTTATCGTGCAGTGATTTTAACACCTCAAGAATTTCTTTTCGGCCTAGCGGGTCAATCCCACTTGTCGGCTCATCGAGGATTAATATGCTTGAATCCTGATAAAGTGTAATCGCAAGGCCAAGCCGCTGCAGCATTCCTTTTGAATACTTTTTCACCTGGACATTGCGGTCATCCCACAGCCGCACTGCGGTTAACACTTGCTCCATTCGCTCTTGGTCAGAGGCCCTTGAAACTGCCTCGGCAAAAAAGGTTACATTCTCAAGACCTGTCAGCATCGGGTATAGCATGAACTTCTCTGGTAAATAAGCAATCGACTTTTTCCATTCATCTCTTTTCTTCGAGACTTGAATCCCATTAATCTCGATTGTTCCTTGTTTGACCGGCAAAAGTCCGAGAAGGCTATTAATAAACGTAGATTTACCAGCACCATTTCGGCCGACAAGGGCGCAGATTTCATTTTTTTCAATCTCTATGTTAATCGAATCTAAGACGACTTTTTTCCCGAAGGATTGGTGTAAATCCGTTACCTTAATCATTCGTACCCCTCCTTACGGTTCAAGAAAATTGCAGAAATAAACGAAACAGCAAGCCAGAAAATCAAATTTCCCAGTAAAAAGAAGATTGGTTTCGTCCACATGAATGACTGGAGCAGCCGTGACATGTGTCCGAAGGAATAAATTCCAGTTCCCGTTTCTAAAAACATCCTTACAGCCTGGAGCGGATTTAAAAAGTAACCGACTGAAAATAGCTTTACATTTTCATATGTCACGTCAGGCAAGAATGAAAGTAATAGGAAATCATGTAAGAAGAAAAAGTAAAACCAAACNNACATTTGTAAAAATATCAGCGCCATGATCAAAATAGTCAGAATGAAAATGAAATAGCCTTTTAAATCCAACTGGAATTGAAATTTTAATAAAACTAGATAAAGGAAAAACCATATAAATAACGGTAGTAGAACCACCGTGTATAACCCAAGGCTTTTCTTGAATAAAAAGCTTCCGTAATGTTCCGTTTTTGTCAGCAGCATGATTAAGGTCTTTTGTTCCTTTTCCTGAAAAATCGAGAATGCCCCAATAAACAGGCAGAGGATTGGAATGAAGTAAATAATC
>NZ_JBALNY010000002.1:14692-48615 GCF_036962145.1 Bacillus sp. JJ1764
ATATAAAAGCCTTTATCAAAGGAAAGGGCAGCGGAACGAACCAAGATACTAATGGAAATTAAAACAATAATACTTAAGGAGAGCCAAAGACCTTTTCCTCTTATATTTTCTTTCCATTCCTTCCAAATATAGTGCATAATGGCTGTCTCCCCTTTACTAAAATCAACACGGTTAGCACGACCAATGCAGCAAATAAGAACAAAGAGTGGTTGCCCTTAGCCGACATTAGCGGATATGGATCCTTAAACATCACTTCATCTTCTGATTGTGAAGCATTAATTTTTTCATAGATGTGGATGGCTGGACTTTTTAAAAATAAATTGGTTAATTCCTGATCCTCAATCAGTTGATGAAGAGAGGAATGATAGACTATAGGAAAATCCCCGATGCCATCCTGATTTAAATCGGTGAGAGGGAAGGCGTTGCCCCAATCATTGCCCTTGCCGTTTTTGCTCCAAGCATTGCCTTCACCCTTACCGCCAATGGTCACCGAAGGAATCGTATTTTCAGTAATTCGGTTTCTCGTAAAAACTTGATCATTAGAACTGGCCCATAGCTCGATGCCAATCTGATTCTGAATAATTTTGTTATCGCGGATAAGATTTCTTGTTGCTTGGTCAATATATAAGCCGCGCTGATTCATATAGAATGTATTGTGTTTGATTTGATTATCATTCGCCTGCAAAAGCAATAGACCAAATGATTGGTTTCCGTAGTTTACGATAAATTGATTGTCTTCAAGCTCAAGATTATTGGAATTCATGACGGCTGCGCCGCCGGTGTTCATCGTAAAGGTATTGCGTTTAAATATATTTCCGTCGGAGTACATATAATGCAGCCCGTAACGGGTATTGCTAATGTGATTGTCATAGCTTTTATTCTTGTTGGCATAATCAAAGAACATTCCGTCGCGGGTGCCGTCAATCGTATTGTGGGTAATAAGGTTGTCTTTAGCATAAAAAACATGTATTCCGTTTCCTTGGGCTGCTATTTCTCCCTTGCCAAGCCCCATAATCTCGTTATAACGGACTATATTATGATGGGCCTTACTTAGATAAATACCGTGAAAGGAATGACGGATTTTTATGTGCTCGATTACGTTGTTGTTGGTATAGACCTTGATGGCAGCGTACTCTTCAGCGGAATTTCGGTTCATGCTGCTATTCGTCACCGTAAAATGCGAAAGTTTCACATTAGTGGCTTTAACGGAAATGACATTCCCTGTTCCGTCACCCTTAATCACGGTATTTTTGGAGCCAATTAGCGTCAGCGGTTTTTTGATGATGATATTGCCCTCATAAGACTTATCTTCAAGCCTCAATACCGCTCCCGGTTTCATGGAGTCGATCCTGGCTTGCAGATGTTCGGCTGCCATATTTCTCTCAGGTTTTATGAAAAAAAGAAGAGAAAATGTTAGAAACAGGAGCGTCGTTTTTTTCATTTTTTTCGATCCTTCCATAACGGAATGAGTAGTAAAATAAAGGCCGCTATAACAAAGTAGGTGCCTGTGCCCAGGATGCTGTGGGTAATAAAGTTTGCTACCGTATTTTCGCCTACAATCGGCGGAACAAACGGATCAATTTTAATTGGTGCTTTTGGGCTTAGATTGGATCCATATTTTTTTAAAGCAAAGTGAAGATCCAATACTCCGGCCAAACCGCCAATAACAAAAATCGTAATTAATCCATAAAGAACTTTTTTATTGCGGAGGATGGCTGTCATAAGAGTGAGCAATGCCAAACCACCAATAATGTAGATTAGATAAGAAAGTTCAGGAAAGTTCTTTTCGCTGAAGTTGGACATCCCAATATAATGGTTGAGCCCATTGATAATATCAATTTGCCCTTCCAGCTTATTTGGATACACGATGATATTTAAGCCTTCCGGATATTGAGGAGCATAAAATACCATTTTCCACCAAGGGAAAAACATGGAGATTGCAATCAGAATCGTAGAAAGGCCAATTAATAGGGAAGAAATAACGGATAATTTATTTTTACTATCATTCAAGTGAACCACTCCTTTTATGTTAAAAGCCTCAATTAAAAACAAAGCGGGTATCAATTATTCCCTTGATACCCGCTTTATTGCCATGTCTAGCTGCAGCGCCTGACCAAGGCCCTGCAGCTTTGAGTATTATTGCTTTGGTTTTACTAGGAAGTAGCCGTTCATTTCCTGATGCAGTGCAGAGCAGAAATTCGTACAGTAAAGTGGGAATGTTCCTGCTTTATCTGCAGTGAGCTCCATTGTGTTTGTTTGGCCAGGCTGAACTTCCATGTTTAAGTCATAGTCGTTAATGGCAAAACCGTGGGTAATATCTTCATCAAAGTCAATATTGGTTAAATGGATAAATACATGATCTCCTTGGTTAACCTCAATCGTGTCAGGACGTTTTGCAGTGTGGTCAAAGATAAATCTTGAACGCATCGCAATACCATAGACATGGACTTCGTTTCCTTTTCGGACAATTTTGGTGTCGCTTTGCTTATAAACGGCATCCTTGTTATTTGGATCCTTCGGATAGACATTGATCGTTTTAATTTTATCTGCCTTAATCATTTGGGCATAGTGAGGTTCCGGATCGACCGGCGCCGATTGAACAACCTTCATCTTTCCGCTGATATCAATCAATTGCATGGATTCTGGGTGTGAAGGTCCAACGGATAAGTAGCTGTCCTTGGCAATTTTGTTTAAGGCAACAAGCCATTTTCCATCTGGTGCCACCGTGTCGCCTTCAGCAGCCACAGAATGACCTGGAGAATATTGAACAGGAACACGGTCTAACGTTTTACCTGTTTTAGGGTCCCACTTAACAATTTCAGATGAAATAAACATCGTTGTATAAGCCATGCCTTTGTCATCAAATTGTGTATGAAGCGGTCCGAGTGCGTTTTCTGGGTTTACTTCTCTTTCCATTACTTTTTCATATTTTAAAATCGGAATACCATTGCGTTCACCAGCGAATTGTTTGTTTTCAATAGCTTTAAATGCTTTTTCAAAAGAGAATACGGTCATAGCTGGCGCAAGCTTACCGGAAGCGATAAAGTACTTGCCGTCTGGTGATACGTCAACTCCGTGCGGTGATTTCGCAACGGGAATTAAATAAATACCGCCTTTTTGTTTCTCAGGGAAAATCATTTTTTGTCCGTTTACATCTTCATATTTACCGTCCTTGACCATCTGTGCAAGCTCTTTCCAATTAAATAGCACGATGTAGTCACGGTCTGCCTGTGATGCATTGACTTCCATTGTTGTAGTAGCTTCTTCTGTATTATAAGTAGTCATAACAGCCCAGTCTTTAGAGCCCTTTTTACCTGCATCTGAAAGGTCATAGGACCAAGGTGGAAGGGCCACCTGGTAAGCAACGTTAAGTTTTACTTTTTGATCGTCGAAAGTTACCGCTGACATGACTCCGCGATACTTTGAACTGTAGTCATCTAATGATTCATATTTTTGACCTAGAGGAACAGCGAAACGGGTAGGAAGGAACATATACTCGGTATTTTCGGTAACAAAGGCTGCACAGTGTGGCCCTGCAGTGTTTGGAACCTTGATAATATCTTTGGTTGTAAAGGTTTTGAGGTCAACAACCGCTGCACGGCTGTTACCGACGTCTGTTGCAAACATCCATTTCCCGTCATAATCACCGTTTGTTTCAGAGAAGGCCGGATGGTGAAGGTCACCCCATGTATAGCCGCCCATCATTTTTTTGGTCTCTTCATCAAAGCCATAACCTGTTGCGGAGTCAGGGGAGAATACCGGAATCGTTCTAATTTTCCGCATGGATGGTACACCGTAAATAAACATTTGACCGGAGTGGCCGCCGGATGCGAATAAATAATAGTCATCTTTTTTGCCAAAAGGCACATACACTTTTTCCGCATTGCTCTTGTTGCCTGCGGAAGCGACATCATGATTTGAACTTGATGAAAAGTCCGCAAAAGAAATCGTCGCCGCGACAAAGCCGGCAAGTAAACCGGATGCGATCGGAATCCATTTTTTCATTCAATACACCACCCTTATTATTTAGCCTCTGATGCTTGTTTTAATAAATCGAGGACTTGCTTGCGTTCTTCATCGGTTAGTGGATTTTTGCCGATCACTCCTGACATAACTGCTGAAGTCGGCTGTTTTAGAAATTCTTCAATGGGCTTGCCGTGTTTTCCTTCCACGTTCACATAGGCTTGTGAAAGATCCGGGCCAACAGCACCACCTTTAAGATTGAGGGCATCTACACTGTGGCAGCCAAGGCACCCTCTTTTATTGAGAATGTTATCTTCGGCTACTGCTGAAGACGTGGCAGGCTCCGTCGAATCCTTGCTTTCCTCTTTAGTAGTTTTCTCTAATGGTGTATCTGTTTGTGCCACCTGCGACTTATTACCGGAGTCGCCCATTAAGACGCCAAATACTAGGTATCCAACCCCAAATCCTAGTAAAGCACTAATAACAAAGCTAATCATTGCTTTTTGCAATTTTGTCCCCCTCCTTTTTATTCAAATGAACACTTTTATCCTATTTGGAAAGCTCTTACAAAATTGTGATGTTGAGCACACTTTTATTCGGGCTTTTTGAACGTTTTGTGAAGTCGGTCTTGAAAGCAAGGAATAATGCCCATTTGAAAAATATGAACGTTTTGTGAAACACGTCACTACTAAATGGAATAGGAGAGTTTACAATTGATGGTAAGGGAAAAGGTAGAACTTTCCTTTTAAAAAGGTGGTGTGGGAATTGAATCAGATTTTACGAGAAGGTAATGAAATGGTTTTTCAAAAAGGTGAATTACTGAAGAAAATTGTCATATTTAAAGACTTGTCGGAGAAGTCACTTACACTTATTGAAAAACGTCTTCAAACGTTTCAGTTAAAAAAAGGGGACCACATTATGTCTGAGGATGATGTAGCGCGTGGTGTCTACTTTATACAATCAGGGTCGGTTAAACTCACAAAAGAAGATGAAAGTGGAAATGAGGTCATTGTTTGTGTGAAGCAAACAGGGGATGTTTTTGCTGAAGCCTGTTTATTTACTAATAGGAAGGAGTCCTATCCGGCTACTGGAACTATGCTTGAGGATGGGACGATTTCATTTTTGGATAAGCAGGGGCTTGAGCAGGATCTCTATCAATACCCAGAATTGGCCGTCCAAATGATTCATTATATGAGTGATACTTTGAGAGAAATGACATCGCAACTACGTGATGTTGCTCTGTTAGATGTGTATGCAAAATCAGTCAAAACCCTTGAACGGCTGGGTCGTAAGTTTAATGCGGATAGCAAGCGGTGGGGAATTGAAATACCATTGACTGTGCAGGAATTTGCCACGGTTGTCGGCACCTCACGGGAGAGTGTCAGCCGGGTGTTTTCGAAGTTAAAGAAAGATAACATGATTGAATTGAAGTCACGAAAAATAATCATCTTGGATTGGTGCTTATTTTGTACCCTGCAGCATAAGGGGTATTAAAAATGAAATGGCCCTGCAGCTAACGATGCTGCAGGGCCACTATTTTACCATTTGTATGTCCAGAATCGTTCAAAATTGATTCGGGCCATAACTTGCGGATCTTGATTTTTCAGTTTTTCTTCCATATCTTTAAACGTTAGTTCTGTCTGGGAACGGTGCGCTTTAATGGCCGCCAATTTGATATGGGCTACGTTACTAATTTCGTTGATAATGTCTGCTTCCCCAAGTTTTTCCACACAGTCATTGGAAAAAGCAACACAGTGTAATTTAGGCCGTGCGGCAGCTGGAAGTTTTCCAACAGCACGAATGACGGCTGCACCGGTAGCATCGTGGTCAGGGTGTACAGCATATCCCGGGTAAAATGTGATAATAAGTGAAGGGTTTATTTCTTGGATAATGGATAACAAGTGGTTTGCTAATTTTTCATCATCCTCAAACTCAATGGTCTTATCACGGTACCCAAGCATGCGTAAGTCCTGAATGCCTAATACATTAACAGCATCTTGTAATTCCTTTTTTCTGATTTTCGGAAGATCTTCTCTATTGGTAAATGGAGGATTCCCTAAATTTCTTCCCATTTCTCCTAATGTTAAGCAGGCGTAGGTAACTGGACTTCCGTTCTTAACGTGAGTGGCAATCGTTCCGGATACGCCAAAGGCTTCATCGTCGGGGTGTGGGAAGACAACCAGGACATGACGTTCTTTTTCCATGGTACCCTCTCCTTTCTTATTCAAATGGCGTGGTGCTGATCTCCAATGCTACCGCCAGTTTTCCAGTATAATCGTGGCCAGCAAGAAGTAAGCGACCTTGTTCATCGATTTCGTAGTGGGTAATCCCTTCAGCATAGACCCAGCCAAGGTTGATTTTTAATCCAACACGAAAAGGGCCGTTTCCGGTTATTTTCCCATGTTCATATTGGACAAGGGCATTGCGGATATAGGCTCCGGCAGAAAAGAATTTCTGATCAATATGAGATGCATACGCACCGTTTGTAGTCTCCAAATGAAGAAAGACATCCTTGTTTGCAAAGTTGTTGATCGCTTCCTGAACTTTTTGGATATGAACTGACTCCATTGCGGGGCCTCCTTTCCCAATAGTATCGGTTTGGATTTATCTACAGAATAATGTTAGTTAATATTGTTACTATCATACTAAAATTAGTAAGAAAAAGCGAAATGAATGCTTGGTAATGGGGGTGAATGGTGTTTTGCAAGTAAATCTGTGTTTTTCGCAAGGAAATATGATTTATACAAATAAAATACTCTCTAACGCAAGTAAGAGCTGGATGAACGCAAGTAACCGACTTAAGGGCAGAAAATTTTTAGCGTATATATAAAAAAAAGAGCCGATTTCATCGGCTCTTCTAGTCTTTCATTTATTCACCACAATCTTCGCAATACTCCGTTTTACTGGTTCCAGCTGTGCCGCGATAGGCGCCATGCCAGGTAGGTCCAACGTATTGATTTAGACGGAATCCTTGTTGGATTGCTGCAGAAACAAATGCCTTTGAAGTTTCTACTGCTTCGAAAACCGATTTTCCTTTAGCAAGTTCAGCCGTAATCGCTGATGAGTTGGTACAACCGGCACCGTGTGTGAAGAGGGTGTTGATTTTATCTGATTCAAAAACAGTGAAGTCTCTTCCATCATAAAGGAGATCAATGGATTTTTCTTCTGTTTGAAGCTTGCTGCCACCTTTGATGAGGACATTTTTTGCTCCGCGGTCGAAAATTTTAACAGCGGCATCCTTCATTTCATCCAGGGAATGAGGAGTTTTCATACCTGCAAGCTGGCCAGCTTCAAAAAGGTTTGGAGTAACAACCAAAGCGCGTGGCAATAGAAGCTCACCCATCGCATCAGCTGTTTCTGGATTCAACACTTCATCTTCGCCTTTACATACCATAACAGGGTCGATGACCACACGCTGTAATTGGTGCTCATCCATTTTTTTAGCAGCTAACTCAATGATTTCAACAGTTCCCAACATTCCAGTTTTCATGGCATCGATTCCTACTGAAAGAATCGTCTCCAATTGCTTTTCTAGAATCGCCACATCAATTGGAAACACATTATGATGCCAATGATTCTTCGGATCCATCGTCACAATACAAGTAAGTGCCGTCATTCCATAAACACCAAGCTCCTGAAACGTCTTCAAATCTGCTTGAAGTCCAGCACCTCCACTCGTATCCGAACCTGCGATCGTCATAGCCTTCCTAATCGTCATTAGGTACTCCTCCTTTAACAACTAAACATCAAATAACACACCTTCCTATTATAAATCATTTAGGTTAAATTAACATTAATCAGCAATTATCGGCAAAATTCTTCCTGTGTTCATTTGATGATGACGTAATGGCTACACAATGGGTGATACAATGGGTGACAGGCACCGCTCGTGGACAAAACCCCATTTTGTCCACCCTAGACGGACACTTAGTAAGGATTGAGAGAGTGATGACAAATAGGTGATTAAGACATTGTTTTTAAGTTGTTCATGGGAATTTGTGATAAATATTACTTACACTTCGTAAGTAAGAAATTACGATTATGGTAAGAAATCATGCACCGCCCACGCTGCATTTCCGTTTGGCATGCCAAACGTGCCGAATGCTCCCATTGTGGCAATGACAATCATGAAAAATTTCAATATAGTACGATTGAAGGGGATGCCGTCTTACAAATACAGGTTTGCGATGAGTGGAACGGCTATATTAAAATGATTGATACTAGACAATACATTGAAAAACCATCCGCGGCTATGTTTGATATAAAGTCCAACCATTTGGATTTTGTGGCCCAAGAAAATGGATATTAAGCAGTAAACGAGAAAAAATTGCTCAATTAAGAGGTGCTTATGAAAGCAGCAGCAATAATATTATCCGGTGGTCAATCTAGCAGAATGGGGACAAATAAAGCCTTATTACCCATAAACGAAAAAACAAATATCGAAAGAATTCGAGATAGCATGGGTCCTCACTTTGACGATCTGGTTCTCGTAACAAACGATCCTAAGGCTTATGAATTTTTAGGAATTAAAATGACTGAGGATCATTACCCGGGGATGGGGCCGCTTGCTGGGCTGCATGCCGGCTTACTGGCTTCAGAATATGATGTCAATCTGATGGTTGCCTGTGATATGCCCTTTGTTTCAGGTGAACTTGCTCGGGAACTTGTCTGCATGATTGGTGAGTATGATGCCGTCATACCTGTCATTAACGGGATACAGCACCCCTTATTTGCTGTTTTTAAGAAGTCTTCAGCTAAAGTGGCAGCCACCTGCATTGAAGCAGGAAATTTACGGATGAAACAACTTTTAGACCGTCTAAACGTGTTATATTTAACAGAAAATGAGTTATCCGTCTTTAAGCAATTCGATCTGGAACGGGTTTTTTTCAATATGAATCACCCAAATGAATACGAGGATGCAAAAAAATGGGCTAAAGAAGGCCGTTAGTGGATATGAGGTAACATGCGATTTTTCACAGTAATGAAAGTTGAAGAAACGTTTGATTTAATTGAATAGAACATACATTGCTGAGACGATTCATCGTCCCAGCGGAACAGAACCAGTATGGCCGGCATTATGGCAATTAAAATAGATGAGGTTCATGTAACAGGAATTATTTGCTTGATCCGTATACAAAGCAATATAATATTTCATATGTAAAAAGAATAATAGTGGATCAAGATGTGGTTCTATTTTGAGTGATCAGGGCAGGTTGTTAATTGAGTTCATCCGATTCCTTCAAGGAGCGGGTAGAAACTATCGGCGGCGATCAAGGTCGTGGAGTATCCGGAACCAAAGTGCTAAAACCACGGCTAGCTAGGTATTCGTTGACAGTTACAACATGGAAGAGGTGAAATAATTGAATTTCTACGAAATATCGAAGGAACCGATTGATATTCAATCGGTGATTGATAAAGTGATCCAACGGGAAGCGGGCGCGATTACGACTTTCATTGGGACCGTACGGGAACTAACCTATGGAAAAAAGACCTTGTTTTTAATTTATGAGGCGTATGAAGCAATGGCCGTGAAAAAGCTTGCCCAAATTGGTGCGGAAATGGAAGAACGCTGGGCGGGATCTAAAGTCGCCATTACCCATCGTGTGGGCCGCCTCGATATTACCGATGTGGCTGTCGTTATTGCTGTATCCACGCCGCACCGCGCTGATGCCTATGAGGCAAACCGTTATGCAATTGAACGTATTAAAGAAATCGTTCCTATTTGGAAAAAGGAGCATTGGGAGGACGGCGAGGAATGGGTCGGCAATCAGCTTGAGACTGTTTCATACCCAAGCGGCAAGCCGGAGGAGGATGATTTACATGAATAAGGTACTCTTTTTTGCCCATTTGCGAGATGCTATCGGAGAAGATTTTTTACAAATGGATGCTGTTGGAAAAACGGTTGCCCAGTTAAAGGCTGAATTAATGGAAAAATACCATCTATCTCGGTTGGAAACCGTCATGACTGCCATCAATGAGGAATTTGCCTCTAATGATGAAGTCATTCGTGAGGGGGATGAAATTGCGTTTATTCCTCCAGTAAGTGGTGGATGATACCCTGATGGCTCGCCAAAAAGGCGGGCTTTCTTTCGAAAGGGGAAAGATAGATGGACGAACGGTATTCACGGCAGGTTCTATTTCCGGGGATTGGAAAAGAAGGACAAGCCAAGATTTGCAACAAGCATGTACTGATTATTGGGGCAGGGGCTTTGGGGTCCGGGAATGCAGAGATTCTCACTCGAGCCGGTGTTGGCAAGATCACCGTCGTGGACCGCGATTATGTGGAAGCCAGCAACCTCCAGCGTCAGCAACTTTATACGGAGGCCGATGTAGCGGAAAGACTTCCAAAGGCGGCCGCCGCGGAAAGGCGACTAAGAGAAATCAATTCCGATGTTGAAGTACGGTCGATCATCGGAGATGCCACTCCAGAGATATTAGAAGAGTTGATCCAAGACGTCGATGTGATGATCGATGCCACCGATAACTTTGAAACGCGGATGGCCATGAACGATGTTTCACAAAAATATAATGTGCCATGGATCTATGGGGCTTGTGTGGGCAGCTATGGAATGAGTTTTTCTATTATTCCTGGGAGAACCCCCTGTTTAAATTGCCTGTTGCGCACGATTCCATTACAGGGAATGACCTGTGATACAGGAGGAATTATCTCCCCCATTGTGCAAATGGTTATAGCCCACCAGACGTCAGAGACTTTGAAAATGCTAGTCGAGGATTGGGATGCAGTTCGGACCTCATTTGTCAGCTTTGATCTTTGGAGAAACCAATATACTAGTTTGAAAATGTCGAAGGCGAAATATGCCGGCTGTTTATCATGCGGTGAGGAACGAACCTACCCGTATCTTTACCATGAAAATAGGACGAAAACCACTGTCCTGTGCGGCCGTGATACCGTGCAAATCCGACCGTCCATCTCAGGAGAAATTTCCTTAGAAAAGCTAGCTGGGCAGTTGAGCACACTGGGCTATTCCGTGAAAGGCAATCCCTATTTAATTTCGGTAGAACTGGGAGAAGAACGGATGGTAATTTTTCAAGATGGCCGTGCGTTGATTCATGGAACAAAAGACTTAACCCATGCCAAAGCGGTCTATCAGCGGATTATGGGATAACTCGTATCCTTATGGGTACGGGTTTTTATTTTTGAGCTAAGTTAAAGGATACTGTTGGTTTTGGATGCGTTGATGGGAGAGGGAGGACCCACAGGGCTGCTCACGGATAAGGAAGGGCCTGGAGTTTAAATCAGGGCAATTTTTTTAGGTGGAAAAAATCGACATGTTTCACGTGGAACATGGAAAAGGTTGTCGATTGGCAGCCTTCTGAGACTAATTTTTCGAAAAAACGTCCATACTCATGTAGAATGGAGACGAGACGGAAACAGAGAGGGATCCTATGGTGAATATTTCAATCCAAAAACTATTATCGAAAATGGAAGAAGAAATTCAGCAAGCCCAAAAAGCGCAAACGGACGAAGGCCTGCGGGAGCGGATTTATTCTATTAAAATACTATGCGAATTATTATTGGATGATCAACCGGTGTCCAGAGAGAAACTCGTTAAACCAATTGTGCAACAGCCGGTTTATCAGCAGCCAGGGGTCGCCCAACCCGCTTTCCAGAAGCCAACAACTATGCAGCAGGGGAAAAAATTAGAATTAGAGGACGGGGCAAACGGAGATTCATTGTTTGATTTTTAAAAAGGGGGAAAGAGGAAAATGAAAACATTTATTGTGATGGGAGCAATCAATGCCTTTTTGGCGGTAGCACTTGGTGCATTCGGTGCTCATGGGTTAAAGGACAAACTGGATGCTCATTATTTGGAGATTTGGAAAACCGGTGTCACCTATCAAATGTTTCATGCAACAGGACTTCTGGTCATTGGGATATTGCTAGGTAAAGCGGCCACGAGTGCCTTATTTAGTTGGTCCGGCTGGCTAATGTTGATCGGAATCATTTTATTTAGCGGAAGCTTGTATGTGCTGAGCTTAACGAAAATCGGTCCCTTGGGTGCGATTACGCCAATCGGCGGCGTTTGCTTCTTGGCAGCTTGGATTTTGATGATCGTTGGAGCCGTGAAGAATTTTTAAAAGCATTGGATGTGATTCCGATGCTTTTTTTCATAAAAAAACAAACACCAATTGGCCATCAATTGGTGTTTAGGTTCCGTTTAACGCGCAGGGAAGGTTGATAATCCCGCACCAGCCCCAAACGGGTATTCATATTCGATTTCTTCTGCAAAGGTAATGTAGTCAACCGCGACCATTGGGATGAGGTAACGGGTACCTACCTGCGGATCGCTTAGGATGACGTGATCTCTACCTGCTGCTTCAATAATTCCTTTGAACTCTTTGGCATTCCATTGATTGTTGCCTTCAAAGGTGGCAAATACAGATACGAGTTTTCCCTTATTTAATCGTAAAATATTTTCGATGTATGACTGCTCAAGTGGTAGCATGCCTGGAACTTGGCTTCCCCCAGTACTAGGTGGTTGTAGAACAGCCCCTGTCCCTGCTGGCGGTAATGGTTGTGGATAGCCAGTTTGGGTCGGAAACATTTGCCCCCCGCCGGCAATTGGCTGGGCGCCCTGTTGCCCTGCCGCACCAGTATACGGCTGAAACCCTTGTGGATTGTAATATTGGTTCATCTTTTTCCCTCCTAAAAATGACTAAATCAGTGGCCAACATTCTATTCATACTCCTTATGCCCCAAAGTGTTCCTTTTAGGGGAAGGAATCTCTGATAGGGAGAATGCAATTTTTCAAAGATTCGCTGTTTTAATAGTATGAAGGGAAGTACCAAGATATGACTTTATGGCCTAGGGGAAAAAGAAAAAAGTTCCCAGTAACCTGAGAACCTTTTTGAAAAAATTACAGATGCAGGAAGCTATTGATACGATCTTCCTCTAAAATATTACCTACAAAGAAAGAACCAAATTCCCCGTAACGGGCACTTACTTCATCAAAACGCATTTCATAAACAAGCTTCTTAAATTGCAGGACATCATCGGCAAAAAGGGTTACGCCCCACTCATAATCATCAAAGCCAACGGAACCGGTAATGATTTGTTTAACCTTGCCGGCATAGTTGCGACCGATCATGCCATGACTGCGCATTAAATGGCGGCGATCCTCCATTGGGAGCATATACCAGTTGTCATTGCCCTGACGGCGCTTGTCCATCGGGTAGAAGCACACATGTTTCGCTTTTGGCAGAATGGGATACAGACGTCCGCGAACATAAGGGTTTTGGTAGGGATCCTCATTAGAATCAGATGGTAAGTAATTGCTTAGTTCCACAACGGATACATAGGAATGGGCAGGGACAGTGAATTCTGCCAATTTTGTTTTATTAAACTCTGTCTCAATTTCATTTAATTCTTCCATGGTTGGCCGCAGAATCATCATCATGAAATCGGCTTTTTGACCAACGATTGTATATAATGCATGACTGCCTTCATTATGTAACTGAGTGGTATTCCATTTTTCAATGAGTCCTAAAAACTCGTTAATGGCTGCCTGGCGTTCTTCTTCAGGAAGCATTTTCCAAGTTGTCCAGTCAACGGTTCGGAAATCATGGAGGCAGTACCAGCCATCAAGCGTTTGGGCTGCTTCGCTCATTATAATCACTCCTAAATAATCATTCTTCTTAATAACAATATTTACTATATCATAGTTTGACCAACGAATGCCCGAATAAACCCTTGAAACGAAGGGTGGATAATTTTTGAAAAAGGTGTACATAGTAAAAAATGGAGCAAAAGTTTTTTGAAAACAAAAACTTTTTAATGAAAACGTTATCTGTGAGGAAATATGCTTGAAATTTTATTCTGGTAAAGTACGCTTGAAGAGGAGTATTTATTTAGGGAGGATTTGTCGTGGATTTATTTGAAGGATTAAAGAAAAAGGTCGCAGGCCGCGATTTGAAAATTGTTTTTCCTGAAAGCATGGATGAACGGATATTAAAAGCGGTTGGGCGATTGGCCGCAGAAAAACTAATGACCCCAATCCTGATTGGCAATATCGACCGGGTGCAGGCGAAAGCAAGTGAACTCGGTGTTTCTTTGGAGTCAGTTGAAATATATGATCCTGAAAACTACGTAGGATTGGACGAGTTGGTCGCTTCTTTTGTGGAACGTCGCAAAGGAAAAGCCACTGAAGAAGATGCCCGTAAGATTTTAAAGGATGAAAACTATTTTGGAACCATGTTGGTTCATGTGAATAAAGCGAATGGCCTGGTGAGCGGAGCCACTCATTCTACAGCGGATACGGTTCGCCCAGCACTACAAATCATTAAGACAAAAGAGGGCATTAAAAAGACTTCCGGTGTGTTTATCATGGTTCGCGGCGAGGAAAAGTATGTGTTTGCTGATTGTGCCATCAATATTGCACCTGACAGTATGGATTTAGCTGAGATTGCTTTGGAAAGTGCGAAGACAGCGGAAATGTTTGATATTGACCCACGTGTGGCGATGTTGAGCTTTTCTACTAAGGGTTCAGCAAAATCAGAGGAAACAGAACGGGTAGTTGCTGCAGTTGCGGAGGCAAAACGCCGTAATCCATCCGTTGTGTTAGATGGAGAATTCCAATTTGATGCAGCGTTCGTTCCATCTGTTGCAAAAAGCAAGGCACCTGGTTCTGTTATACAGGGTGACGCCAATGTATTTATTTTCCCAAGCCTTGAAGCGGGTAATATCGGTTACAAAATTGCCCAGCGCTTAGGAGGATTTGAAGCAGTTGGTCCAATTCTCCAAGGGCTAAACCGTCCGGTGAATGATCTTTCCCGCGGTTGTAATGAAGAGGATGTTTATAAGCTGGCGCTCATTACGGCGGCACAAGGGTTGTAATTTTTTAGAAGAGAGGGCCGGTTCACGATTTGGGTGGGCCGGCTTATTTTAGGGGCAAATGGTTGAATTCCTTGAGATTTTTGTTGAATTCTCGTGAATGTTTGTAGAAATCGACTTAATTTTGTAGAAATACTCCAAAGGTTTGTGGGATCCTCGCAGATTTTTGTAGAATTCCTCCAAAAAATTGTTGAATTTCCACCTCGGCCCGTTGGGTCCCACCTGTTTCATCCCGCCCTTTTTTGATAAAATAAGCCCATCAACTATAAAGGAGTTTACAATAATGGACGGTTTACTATACCAGCCCCAGTGGCGGATCATCGACCAGTCAGCTGTTGGGCCTCAATTTCCAGCATTGCAGTCTTTTGGAATGGATGATACTCTTTGTGCTTCTATTGGATCAGGGCAAGCTCCGGCAACAGCACGTACTTGGGTCCACCATAACACGATTGTATTAGGCATTCAGGATACAAAACTGCCATTCTTGCAGGAAGGTGTTCGGTTTTTGAAAGAGCAAGGCTATCAGTCTATTGTACGGAATTCCGGAGGACTGTCGGTTGTCCTTGATGAAGGGGTCCTCAATATCTCGTTGATTTTCCCAGAAGCTGAAAAAGGCATCGATATTGATCGTGGCTATGAAGCAATGTGGAGGCTGATTCAACGAATGTTTGCTGATTTTCCGCAGCAGATTGAAGCCAAGGAAATTGTCGGCTCTTACTGCCCGGGGAGTTATGACCTCAGTATTGATGGGAAAAAGTTTGCTGGTATTTCGCAGCGGAGAATTAGAAAAGGAGTCGCTGTTCAGATATATCTGTGCGTGAATGGCAGTGGCAGCCAGAGGGCTGAGCTTGTTAAGGATTTTTATCGATTGGCTAAACAAGATGCTTCGACGAAGTTTTTTGTACCGGACATTGTCCCGGAAGTGATGGCCTCTCTTTCAGAGTTGTTAGATGTCGACTTAACCATTGGTGATTGCATGTTTCGATTGTTAACGGAGTTGAAAAAAGCAAGTGATACTCTATTCTCTGGGGGATTAAATGAGGTAGAACTGGGGCTTTTACCTGGTTATTACCAAAGAATTGCAGAGCGAAATGAAAAGATTTTGGCCATATAAAAAGCCGTAAACCCTTTTTTTGGTTTGCGGCTTCGATTAAGATGCTGCTGTTGGTCTCTTCTCCCGAAAGTTACTCGGCAACCCTTTCTAAGTTTCCATTCCGATCCATTTTAAAAGTGGTTGCGGGTCTTTCTTCCTCTTCTTCAAAAAGAACAAGCTTGCGAGCGCGGTTCATGATCTTCATTAAGGTCTCGTAATCCTCCTGCATGGTTTCGGAGTTTTCCTCGAGATGCTTCACTTTTGCACTTAATTCTTCATTTTGCTTTTTCAAATCAGTGAGCTCGCGTTTCAATCTTTCATTCTCAATTTTTAATACATCATTTTGCAGATTGGAATGTTTAAAGTTTTCCAAGAATGTAATAACTGTATCCATGGTTAGGGCAGACGGTGCCGGAGTATAGCCGTGAGCTACGGGATTGACATACAATTCAGAAGCCATTTCTATTGTCATGTCTTGAATTTCAACAGTAGTTTCAGGCTGCATCTCGCTCTGGAGCGGCGCCGTATCCAGTGTTTCTGTCATAGTCATCGTTGGTACAGGTGGATTATAGAGTAACTTTTTCTTGCCGCTTTGTTCTCTGCCTAGAATTCTTTGTCTCTGTTTACGCTGCTTTTTAGCTAAGGCCAAAGCTTTTTCATAGCGATGGCGAACGACAGCGTTCCATCTGAATCCACAGGCGGCTGAGGTCCGATTTAATTTATCCCCCACTTCTTCAAAAGCATTTAGCTGGGTACTTCCTTCTCTTACATGCCTCAGGACAGTTTCAGCCAAAAGCAGGTCATTTTCATCTGTCCATGCATCTTGACGAACTTTCATATTTTCAACTCCCTTACGTTTTGCGAATGAATTGTCTGGATTTAACCGACGAATATTTAAAAGTTCTAGTCTTATGATGGACAAGTTTTTCAAGGTTTATACCAAAATGGTTAAAAGGATAATAGATTTTTTTGGGCCGATATGAAAAAATACCGTTTCCTTTTAGGAGTAAAGCGCAAATACGCCTTTAGTCTTCACCTAAATGCCCGCCAATTGGCGAGTTTTCTAATAAGAGGATGACATTATTAAGCTGGTTTACTAAAGATTGCTAAGGAATGCGGCTTGCATTCAAAAGAAAGAAACTGTAAAATACGTTAGGAGCTAAAGCTTGGACGAATTTACTTTTCCTTAAGGAATCATAGTAAAAAGATCGTATTGAAACGTGAAAAACTTAGATAATAGTTGGGTAAACTACTATTTATAGATTGACTGAAGAAAGGGGTGTAAAACAATGTCAAATGAATTCCGTGTTTGCGACGATTGCCAGGCCGTAAACCTCAAGACATTAATCCCTCGTTTAAAAGAAGCCGACCCCAACGCCGAAATTAAAATCGGCTGCCAATCTTACTGTGGCCCGGGCCGCAAAAAAACCTTCGCCTTCGTCAACAACCGCCCCGTCGCTGCCCTGACCGAAGACGAACTACTAGAAAAAGTAAATAAAAAACTCAAATAATCACCTTGATTAATCAATGAAGGTGATTTTCTTTTTTCTGGAAATGGGTGCCTGTCACCACAAAAAGACAAAATAGCGTTTTGTCCGCCTGGGATGGACATTTCCGTTTTATTATGTATTTTCATTATTGTCCACCCCTGGAGGACAAATGTCCACGTTTGGTGCCTGGCACCAAATTGTCCATTAAAATACTCCAAATATCTCCAGTTAGCTTCCAATGATGACCCACATAGCTTTTGTCGAAAACTAGTGCGGAATTTTGCTGAAGTTGGTAAGTATTTGGGATATAATAGAAGAATAAGTTTAGTTGATTTATACTTGTGCGGCTGGTTTTGAGTGAAGGATGTGGGAGACGAATGGTTTATGCTGTGGAAAAGCTAAGTGAGGAGAAGGTGTTTAAGGATCCGGTTCATCGTTATGTTCATGTGCGTGATAGGGCAATTTGGGATTTAATTGGTACGAAAGAGTTTCAGCGTTTACGGCGCATCAAACAGCTGGGTACTACTTTTTTGACCTTTCATGGGGCTGAGCATAGTCGGTTCCACCACTCTTTAGGGGTATATGAAATTGTCCGGCGAATTATTGATGATGTATTTGTCGGGAGACCGGAGTGGAATGATGAAGACCGTCTGCTTACATTATGTGCAGCACTCCTGCATGATCTCGGGCACGGACCGTTTTCCCATGCCTTCGAAAAAGTATTTGATTTTGACCATGAAGATTTTACCCGTGCGATTATTTTAGGAGATACCGATGTAAATAAGGTGCTATCTAGGGTGAGCCCTGATTTCCCGAAAAAGGTAGCTGAGGTTATTGCTAAAACATCTGAAAAAAAGCTGGTTGTCAGCTTGATTTCCAGTCAAATAGATGCAGACAGAATGGATTATTTACAGCGGGACGCCTATTTTACCGGGGTGAGTTATGGGCATTTTGACATGGAGAGAATTCTGCGGGTGATGCGGCCGAAGGAAGAACAGGTTGTCATTAAAAAGAGCGGCATGCATGCGGTTGAAGATTATATTATGAGCCGCTATCAAATGTATTGGCAGGTCTATTTTCATCCCGTTTCCCGCAGTGCGGAGGTCATTTTGACGAAAATCCTCCATCGGGCCAAGCAATTATTTAAGGAAAATTATTCTTTTAAGTATGAGCCAATTCATTTTACTTCCTTGTTTCACGAGCAGGTAACTTTGGATGCCTACTTAAAACTGGATGAATCTGTCATTATGTTTTATTTTCAAATTTGGCAGGAAGAGAAGGATTCGATATTAAGTGACCTTTGCCGTCGCTTTGTCAATCGGAACTTATTTAAGTATGCCGAATTTGATCCTGCAAAAGAGTATAAAAAATTGGCAGATTTGAATTCTCTTTTTATAAAAGCAGGACTGGATCCCGAATATTATTTAGTTGTCGATTCTTCATCTGATTTGCCGTATGACTTCTACCGTCCAGGCGAAGAAGAAGAGCGCTTGCCGATTCATTTACTAATGAAAAATGGCGAATTGAAGGAACTTTCCCGAGAATCAGAGATTGTGGATGCGATTTCCGGAAAAAGAAGAACGGATCACAAGCTGTATTATCCCGCTGATTTACTTGAGGATGACTTAGATGATCAAGATATTAAAAAGCAAATACGCCAATTTTTAGAAATATAGAATGGTTTAAACGGAGTAGGAGATGACGAATATTGCTTAAAGATCATGCCAAGCTGATGCAGGCTATTAGTGTTTCCGGTGAAATTATCGGAAGAAAAAAGCTGCAAAAGATGATATACATTGCGAAAAAGATAGATTACCCGTTTTCGGACCGATTCCAGTTTCATTTTTACGGCCCTTACTCGGAGGAATTAACAACGCGGGTGGAAGAGCTTTGCAATATGGGATTTCTTAATGAGGTAAAGGAAAAAAAGGGCGGTTATTTTCAGTATCGCTACACGTTAACAGATACGGGCAAAGAATTTCTAAGCTTAAATGAGGTTGAAATGCCATGTTTGGAAGATTGCCTTGTTGATATGAATGAGCAAAATGCTAGATTCCTTGAGCTAGTGTCTACGGTTTTATATTTTGATAACCTCTCAAAAGAGGAAGTCACCAACAAAGTGTTCACTCTTAAAAGCAGCCAGCGGTATACGGAAGCTGAAATCGAAGAAGCCTACGACTACATTGAAACTTTGAAAACAAAGGCAAGACAATCATAAAAAGTGTAGAAAGAAGCTCCTGATAGATACAACTTTTCCTAGAAATTTGGTATGATTTCACTTGAAGGGAAATTTATGTATTTTAGGGGGCTTTTATCATGACTGGAACCATAACGGTAATCATGGTTTTTGGAATTCCTATTGTAGCCATTTTAACGGGGCATCTCCAAAAACAAACTAAATTGAAACAGGAAATGCTTAAGGACCAATTGGAACTCGAAAAACTCAAACACGAAAA
Source organism: Bacillus sp. JJ1764 (assembly GCF_036962145.1). Taxonomy (NCBI): domain Bacteria; kingdom Bacillati; phylum Bacillota; class Bacilli; order Caryophanales; family Bacillaceae; genus Bacillus; species Bacillus sp. JJ1764. Next base: position 34,547 of record NZ_JBALNY010000002.1, read on the forward strand.
CTATCTGATCGAAACCGAAAAAATGCGCCTCGAACTTGAAAAGATGACCATCGAAAACAAAAACAACGACCTAAAACTATAAAATAAAAAGTGTGAAACCTTCCCCGATTTCACACTTTTTTTATGCTGTTAATGGAGTCCACTATATTCAGCTCTTGGTGTCCACTGTAGGAGGACAAATGTCCACGAACGGTGCCTGTCACCCAATATTATTTGTCGCTGGCACGTACGCCGCCAACAGCGTAGTGGTTTTTGGACATTTCTTCGATGAAGACAGTGATGTTTTGTTTGGGAGCGCCGGTGGTTTCGCTAACAGCGTCGGTTACTTTTTCGACAAGAGCTCTTTTTTGTTCCTCAGTCCGGCCTTCAAGCATTTTTACGGTAACGTATGGCATTGTTTTTCCTCCTTCATTATGTAGGGTGTGCTGCAGATCTAGTAGAGTACTGCGGCTATCCTCTGTAGTGTTCCATAAATTATGAAAAAGTGCAACAGCCTGACGGGCTCAAATGATTTTCTTTTTCATCGCTGTTTCAGTATACTTAAAGGAAATAGATAAAGGCGTGTTCTGTGTGTCCGTAACCGGTGGACAAATGTCCACGGGCGGTGCCTGTCACCACAATTGTTGCACCACAAGTGATACCACAATTAAGTTTAATACCACCAAAAGGGGGTAGTGCAGTTGGAGCGTTTTTTGGCTTATCCGATAGAGTTGATTCCTTATGTAGCGATAACGTTGGTGTTGGCGTTTACGTTTCATGAGTTTGCGCATGCGTTTGTAGCGTATAAGTTTGGGGATATGACGGCGAAGAATCAAGGGCGGTTGACGTTGAATCCGCTGCAGCATTTGGATCCGTTTGGGACGCTGTTGATTTTTATTGCCGGGTTTGGCTGGGCGCGTCCGGTGCCTGTGAATCGTTTCTTTTTCAAAAAGCCGCGGCTGGCTGGCGTCTTTGTTTCAGTAGCAGGACCACTATCCAATCTAATCTTGGCTTGTATCGGCTATATAATTGGCTATGCATGTCGACGTTATGGTCTGATCGCATCTGAAAACTTCTATGATTTCATCAATATCTTTATTAACCTAAATACGGTTCTGTTTATCTTCAATCTGCTACCGTTGCCGCCGCTTGATGGCTACAGGATTATAGAGGATCTTGTACCTAATAATATGAGGGCAAAAATGACTCAATATGAGCAGTATGGGACGCTGATCTTTTTAATTTTAGTTATTACACCGCTGGATCGCTTTACCATTCAACCGATATTCAGTTTTGTCATTCCGCTTGTCTCTGACACATTAAGCAATTTCTTTTATCAGCTGTTTTTTTAAAGGAGGTTTTTGACACCGATGGAAGAAAATAAGAAGAAAATGGGCTTTAATATTATTAAAAATGACCCGACTGATGGCCACAAAGGCTTTGGTAAAGGGGCTCTAAGTTTGGATAATGTTTCCCCAGTCATCATTGATGTCAATGCTGGAGAAGCCGAAATTGATATTGGCGCGATGCATGCGCGCAGCGCCGTTGAAAAGGGCATTAAATTTCTCCCTAACCAGGAGGAAGTTCCAAATGGCAAGCCCTATTGGCTTGTTTGGGTGACGATTGACCGTAAAGTGGAAGGTCCTTATTATGCGGGTGTGACCGCCTGCTTTATGACGGTGGACCGAGAAATACGCCGTGGATACAAGTCTCTTCCTGAGCATGTGAACCGTATGGACAAATCATTAAAGCGGCACATTATTGTTGACCATATGGATGAGAAATCAAAGCATACATTATCTCAATTCCTACGCGCCCACAACGAGGATTTATGGAACAATTCCTCGGATGAACTGAAAAAAGGTCTGCTGGGCGAATAAAAATTTTTACAAAAATGAAATCAAACTTTCTTACTTGTAGTTTATTGAAAAAATCGGTAGTATATAATCAGTGTGAAAGCACTTTAAGACTAGGACAGAAAGAAGCTCCGGGGCAGGCTCCGGAGCTTCTTTCGTATACTTTAATGCCCAAACGGGAAGATCCGCTTATACCACGGATTTTTCTTATCGGTGCTATGTTTCTCTTTTAATTTTCCAATAGGATCTTTGATATGATCCGTACAATATTCAGTAGGTTCTGTACCGGCTACATAATAGGTAAACCGGCGGATTGGGCAGTCCTTTGTCGCCAGCTTGCCATTTGTCGGGTCTACATATAGCCCGACAACGCCTTCTTTTGGCGGTCGGAAGGCTTTAACTGGCTTGCCGTCTAACGCTTCCTCCATGAAATGGGCCCACACATTTTTGGCATACGTTTTTTCAGCTGTAACTTCAATTGGTTTTCCAACGTCATACCCCGCCCAAACTGCTGTCACTAATTGCGGTGAGTAGCCAATCATCCAGCTGTCCGTTTCAGTTGAGCCTGATTTCCCGGCATAGGGGCGTGTCAGATCCTTGATAACCGTACTTCCTGTTACGCGGGAATAAGCATTTAGCTTTGGATCAAACACACCGGTTAACATATGTGTCATGACAAACGCTTTCGCCGCATTCAACACACGTTCAGACTGATTCTTTTTTTCAAAAATAACATTGCCGTTATAGTCTTCAACTCTTGTAATTAAAGTTGGATTTACTTTTTTTCCACCGTTGGCAAAGAGACTGTAGGCATTGGCCATTTCAATGACCCGAACACCGGAAGTCCCCAAGGCAAGGGATGGCACCTGAGCCATTTTCGTTGACAGCCCAAACTTCTTGGCTGTTTCAATTAACGTATCTTCCCCTAAAAAGAGGTGCGTTTTGACAGCAAAAATATTATCCGACACAGCCAGGGCCTCAGCTAAGGTAATCTCCCCGTCGGCATATTTGTTGTTAAAATTGTGGGGCGTATATTCTGCCTGGCCATTATCAAAATGGAAGGTCGTGTATTCACTTCTCATCGTGGAAGATGGAGTAAACCCATGGTCCAGTGCCGCATAATAAAGCAGCGGCTTAATGGTTGAGCCCGGTTGTCGAATCGCTTGAACCGCCCGATTAAATGGGNNCCAACCATTGCCCGAACATATCCATTTTTAGGATCCATCGCCACAAGGGCCACCTGTATGTCAGATGAGTTAGCCACATATTTGTGAATTTGTTCCTCTGCCGCCTTCTGCTGTTTCAAGTTCAAGGTGGTATATACCTTCAACCCACCTAGAGCAATCGTTCGTTCATCCAAGTTTAATTGGTTTTTTAGGGCATTTTTAACGGCATCCTGAAAATAGGGAGCTACTTCAGCCCGTTTGACAGTATGTTCTCCGGTCAGCGTCAGCGACTTTAAGGCTGCCTGCTGAGCTGCTTTTTTGGTGATATAGCCGTTTTTTTCCATGCTTTGTAAAATAATAGTCTGACGGGACTTTGCATTTTTCATGGAAGCAAATGGTGAATAGAGGCCAGGGCCCTTGGGGATTCCTGCCAGCATACTCGCTTCTGCCAAAGATAATTCGGAAGATCTTTTTCCAAAATAATATTGGCTTGCAGCTTCAACACCATACGCGCCATTTCCGTAATAAATCGTATTTAGATAACCTTCTAGAATTTGTTTTTTTGAATAATTCATTTCAAGGCGGATCGTATAGAAGGCCTCATGAAGTTTCCTTGTCCAGGTTTTATCATGCTCCAAAAATAGGTTACGGGCATATTGCTGGGTGATGGTGCTAGCACCCTGGACTTTAGCGAATGCCTGAATATCGGCAACAACCGCACCGGCAATCCGTTTATAATCAAATCCATGATGGGAGTAGAAATTCTTATCCTCTATAGAAATCGTCGCATGAACCAAATCTGGGGAAATATCTTTCAGTCTAGTCCAATAACGCTTTTGCCCGTTATTGGTTTCCCCGATTAAGGAGCCGTCATCCGCAAAAAAAAGCGTGGATTGCGGTACAGCAAGCGGCGGTGGACCTAAAATTTTTGCATAAGCTAGAATCCCTATGAACAAGAGCAGCATACAAATCATGCCGATTAAACTGATGAAGAAAAGAGCACGCAAGTATTTGATCGTCTTCCGAAACCCATGATTTGTCATGATTTCCATTGTTGTTCACCACCCTATGTTAGCGTTATTTTGAACCGATAGGAAAGCTTTTTAGGCATGGGTACAACTATGCCTCTGTCAAGCTCGCAAGTCGATGCGTTTCTAAAAAAATAGATAGTAATAGTATTGAAAAAATAGAGTCTTTTTAAACACTTCCCGGAAAAAAATGAAAAATTTCATTATTTTTGCTAGACATTTTCACGTGTTTGGTTTTCAATAGTTTGGGTAGCATAAGTTTGAAGTGGATTTTATACTTATGCTGCATGGAAAGGATGATGGAAATGGGAGGACTGTGGTTTACAGAAAAGCAAACTGAAAATTTCGGCATTACAATGAAAGTAAATAAAACATTACATACTGAACAAACAGATTTTCAAATGCTTGAAATGGTGGAAACGGCTGAATGGGGGAACATGCTCCTGTTAGATGGCATGGTGATGACCTCTGTGAAGGATGAGTTTGTCTATCATGAAATGGTGGCACACATTCCGCTATTTACCCATCCGAACCCTGAGAATATATTGGTTGTCGGCGGCGGCGACGGCGGCGTAATTCGTGAAGTGCTAAAGCATCCAAGTGTCAAAAAAGCTACGCTTGTCGATATTGATGGGAAAGTCATTGAGTATTCGAAGAAATTTCTTCCTGAGATAGCTGGATGGCTGGATGACCCTCGTGTGGATGTAAGGGTGGACGATGGTTTCATGCATATCGCCAACAGTGACAACGAATATGACGTCATTCTGGTCGATTCCACTGAGCCGGTAGGGCCGGCCGTAAATCTGTTTACCAAGGGCTTTTATGCAGGCATTGCTAAGGCATTAAAAGAAGACGGGCTGTTCGTGGCCCAATCGGATAACCCATGGTTTAAAGCAGACCTTATTCGCAACGTTCAACGTGATGTTAAGGAAATCTTCTCTATCACCCGTTTATACGTAGCGAATATTCCGACCTATCCAAGCGGACTCTGGGCTTTTACCATCGGTTCGAAAAAATATGACCCGCTACAAGTCAGTGACGACCGCTACCATGAATTAGAAACAAGATATTACACGAAAGAATTACATAAGGCCGCCTTTGTACTGCCAAAATTTGTTGGTGACCTTGTGAAATAGAAATGTAGCAAGAGTGACAGGAACCAATAACGGTTGGCGGTACCTGTTACCATTACATACCTGTATATATAAAGAAGTGAGGGAATCTACATGCGTTTTGATGAAGCTTATTCGGGGAATGTGTTTATTAAAAGTCATCCAAATTTTGAGGATAGTCAAGTGGTTCTTTATGGGATGCCTATGGACTGGACAGTCAGTTATCGTCCCGGTTCTCGTTTTGGCCCGGCACGGATCCGCGAAGTATCGATTGGTCTTGAAGAGTACAGTGCATACCTAGACCGAGAATTGGATGAAGTGAAATATTTTGATGCCGGCGATATTCCGCTGCCTTTTGGAAATGCCCAGAAGAGTCTTGACATGATTGAGGAGTTTGTTGATCAAATTCTCGAAAAAGGTAAATTTCCATTTGGCATGGGCGGTGAGCACCTTGTGTCATGGCCGGTAATGCGATCCGTTTTTAAAAAATATCCGGATTTGGCGATCATCCATATGGACGCTCATACCGATTTGCGTGAGGAGTATGAAGGCGAGCCGCTCTCTCACTCCACTCCAATTCGCAAAATTGCCGAGCATATTGGACCATCTAATGTGTATTCATTTGGAATTCGTTCAGGAATGAAAGAAGAGTTTGAATGGGCAAAGCAAAATGGCATGCACATTTCCAAATTTGAAGTGCTTGAGCCGTTAAAAGAAGTGCTGCCAAAACTAGCGGGGCGTCCGGTTTATGTAACAATAGATATCGATGTCTTAGATCCGGCTCATGCCCCTGGAACGGGTACAGTCGATTGCGGAGGGATTACATCCCGTGAGCTTTTGGCATCCATTCACGAGATTGCTCGTTCTGAAGTAAAGGTAGTTGGCTGCGACCTTGTAGAAGTAGCGCCAATTTACGATGTGTCTGAGCAAACCGCTAACACAGCAAGCAAATTGATTCGTGAAATGCTGCTTGGCTGGGTAAAATAGATCGAATGTAGTGAATGCCTTCCGTTTAAAAGGGGGGCATTTTTTTAAGGTATGGTTTAGCAAGTAAATCGGGTAGGTTCACAAGTAAAACGGTCTTTTTCGCAAGTAAAATGGCATATTCCGCAAGTAAACGTGGCTGTACAGCAAGTAAAATGACATATTCCACAAGTAAACGTGATTTTTCCGCAAAGGTTTTTTAAGAAGAGGCAGGTGATGTTAAAATGGCGAATACCGAAATTCCCGTAAAAATTAACATAAAAACAACAATAGATGAGCAAGAAACAGTAGAACTCATTGTGTTTGGTCGGTTCTATCAAAAAGAAAATGCCTCCTTCCTTCAATATAAAGAAGTCCTTGAGGAAGGAACAGTGAAGACTATTATCAAATTAGGAATTAACGAAATGTTGATTTTGCGAAGCGGTGCGGTCAAGATGCGGTTGCCGTTTCAGTTGGAGAAAGAGCAGCGGGGTAGCTATGAGCTCCCGTTTGGGGTATTTGAGACCGCAACTTTGGCGAAAAAAATGGCATATCACTTTGAAAATAAAGCAGGTTTCATTGAATTATTGTACGACTTTTCCCTACAAGGAGAGCAAGCTGGTTCCTACCATTTGCAAATAAACTTCCAAGAAGAAAAATATTAAACAAGCTGATTTTTACGTAAGGTCACTTCAAAAGAAACGCATATTTACCAAAAAAATGCAGATACTAGATAATGAACTAATACGGAGGAGTGACCCGAACAAATGAATGTAGGAAGAGCAAAGGAAATCTTAGAATCAGCTGATATGATTAACGTAACGTATGAGGGGACACCCGTCATCATTCAGCACGTCGACGAATCAACCAAAATGGCGAGAATCTACACCAAAAAAGAACCAGACCACGAACAAGACGTCCCAGTCTTAAACCTAATCGAAGAATAAAAAAAGTCTCCGAAACACACTTTCGGGGACTTATTATTTTTATATATAAATGATACATTCAACCATAATATCAAAGAAAATCAAGCAGGCACTGTGAAATGGCATGCCCCGCTCTTTTCAAAAGGTCAAAAAAGGTGCCAGGCACCACAAAACAACTTGTTATAGAAAGCGGGAGATTGCACCGGCAATCATTTCTTTGATGGATCTATATAGGTTTGGTTTGGTTAGGGTTGCAAGTGTTAGTGGTTCGGAGTCGCTGATGTCTTTTTGGATTATGTCTTTGAAACGTTTGATAAAGGCAGAATCGTTGAAGATGCAGTTGATTTCTTTGTTTAGGAAGATGCTGCGCCGGTCAAAGTTGGCGGTTCCAATGTCGCATATGGTGTCATCAATTACCACGGTTTTTGCGTGATAAAACCCGTGTTTATATTGATAAACCGCAACATCTTCTTCAAGCAGCTTCCGTAGGTAAGGAAATGATGCTTCCTGAACAAGGGGGTGGTCGGTTTTAAACGGAACAATCACCGTAATGTCAACCCCGCGTTGCCGTGATTGGATTAGCTCCGCACAAACAGTCTGGCTTGGGATAAAGTAGGGAGTCCCAATCACAATCGACTTTTTGGCCTTTCGAATGAGACTGACATAGTATTCCTCCATTTGGCCGGCTTCGGTTGGGATAAACTGATGGCAAACATCCCCCTTAGGCAAAACAGGAAAATAAATGGAATCATGTCGAAGGTGCTCCCCGAAATACTCCTGCCAATCCATAAAAAACACTTTTTGCAAGTAATTTACACTCTCACCGCTAATCCGCAAATGATAATCCCGCCAAGGGCACAGCTTTGGTTCCTCATCAATATACTCCTTACCTACATTAAAGCCTCCAAGATAACCTATTTCTCCATCAATAATGGAAATCTTTCGGTGGTTGCGCACCTGAGATGAATAAAATAGAAACGGAAGTCTTACCCGGTTACTAAAGGCGAAATTCACGCCAGCCTTCTTTAAGTCATTCACCATTGCCTTTTTTACCTTAATGCTGCCCAAACGATCAAGCAATAATCGGACTTCAACCCCCTCTGAAGCCTTTTTCTTCAAAATTAAAAAAAACTCTTGGCTGATGTCATCATCCTTTAAAATATAGAACAACACATGAATATGGTGCCTGGCCTGTCTTAGATCCGCAAAATACCGCTGGAACAGCTCCTGGCCATGCGTGAAAATCTCAAAATGTCCATAGAGCTCAGGAGTTAAGAACGGTCTTGCCTCCTGAAGATGCTTCTTTTGCCCCATCCTAAAATCAAGTACGAGCCATATAATGAAAAATAATAATAAACCGGCAACAAGTAGCGCTATTCTCATTGGAATCCTTCCCCCAATCGGTTATGTTAGTTTTTCCATTAGAAGCTATTTCTATAAATTGAATCATTCTTAATAAATATAATTTGACTGAATGCTCATTCATTTTTATAATAGAGATAAGTTAGTTTCAGAAAATTTATTATTTTCTACACTTACAAACAATGGGGAGAAGAAATGAAAGAAAGGGGCGTCTCATATGAATGGACTTTTATGGGTCAACCTGATTGCGTTTCTTGCTGTAACCGCTTACGCAATCAGCCTGTTTGTCTACGTGGTCAAAACCCGAATTCAATACATCAAGCTCGGGAAAAAGGTCGAGTTTGATAACAACGTGAAAGAGCGTTTGCAAAAAATTTGGGTGAACGTATTTGGTCAAAAGAAGCTTTTAAAAGATAAAAAGAGTGGAATCATCCATGTCATGTTCTTCTATGGCTTTATTCTTGTCCAATTTGGAGCCATTGATTTTATTTGGAAAGGGATTGCGCCGGGCTCACATTTACCGCTTGGTCCGCTTTATCCAGGGTTCACTTTTTTTCAGGAAATTGTCACATTAATGATTCTTGTCGCCGTCATCTGGGCATTTTATCGTCGTTACGTGGAAAAATTAGTCCGCTTAAAGCGAAATTTCAAATCGGGGCTTGTCTTAATTTTTATCGGCGGTTTAATGGTTTCTGTTCTAGTGGGGAATGGAATGGGGATTATTTGGCATGGTGAAGAAACAACGTGGACGGAACCGATTGCCTCCGTCATTTCCATGGCTTTCTCTTGGATGGGAGAAACCGCTGCTATCACTGTTTTCTATGTAGCATGGTGGATGCACTTGTTATTCTTACTATCTTTCTTAGTATATGTGCCGCAGTCCAAGCACGCGCACTTAATCGCTGGTCCAGCAAATGTGTATTTAAATCGTTTGGAAAGACCAGGTAAATTGAAAAAAATTGATTTTGAAGACGAATCGCAAGAGTCCTTTGGGGTTGGAAAAATTGAAGACTTTACCCAGCTGCAAATGATTGACTTTTATGCCTGTGTAGAATGCGGCCGCTGTACAAATATGTGCCCGGCTACAGGCACCGGTAAAATGCTGTCGCCGATGGATTTAATGCTCAAGCTGCGTGACCATCTTACCAATTATGGTGCTGCGGTCACTTCGAAACAGCCATGGGTGCCGACATTTGCTTTTGCCAATACAAAAGGAAATCAGATTGCACTTGCCGCAGCGGGTCAAGGAGCCCAAGAATCAGCAGCAGCACTTGCCTACAGTCCCAGCCTGATTGGCGATGTCATTACCGAAGAAGAGATCTGGGCATGTACCACTTGCCGTAACTGTGAAGACCAATGTCCGGTTATGAATGAACACGTTGAAAAAATTATTGATCTGCGCCGTTATCTAGTGTTAACCGAAGGAAAACTTGATGCAGATGCACAGCGGGCCATGACTAACATTGAACGTCAAGGTAATCCATGGGGACTAAACCGCAAAGAGCGTGAAAACTGGCGCGATATTCGTGAAGATGTTCATGTTCCAACCGTAAAAGAAATGAATAAAGCCGGTGAAGAATTCGAATACCTATTCTGGGTGGGCGCTATGGGCTCTTACGATAACCGCAGCCAAAAAATTGCCCTTTCATTTGCCAAATTAATGAATGAGGCTGGCGTGAAATTTGCTATTCTTGGTAACAAAGAAAAGAACTCAGGAGATACAGCACGTCGACTTGGTAACGAGTTCCTATTCCAGGATCTTGCTGTAAAAAATATTGAAGAATTCGAAAAGGCAGAGGTCAAGAAAATTGTAACGATTGACCCACATGCCTATAATATTTTCAAAAATGAGTACCCTGATTTCGGGCTTCAAGCAGAAGTGTACCACCATACCGAAATCTTGTATGACCTTGTAAAACAAGGAAAATTGGTTCCGAAGCACGCAGTCAACGAAACGATTACCTTCCATGACTCCTGCTATCTCGGCCGTTACAATGATGTTTACGATCCGCCACGAGAAATCTTGAAGGCTGTTCCAGGCGTGAAGCTTGTGGAAATGGAACGTAACCATGACAAAGCCATGTGCTGTGGCGCAGGCGGCGGTTTAATGTGGATGGAGGAAGAAACCGGCCATCGAATCAATGTTGCCAGAACTGAACAGGCACTAGCCGTCAATCCTTCCGTGATCAGTTCCGGCTGTCCGTATTGCTTGACCATGCTGTCTGATGGAACAAAAGCGAAAGAAGTGGAAGATCAAATTGCCACTTACGATGTCGCAGAAATCCTTGAAAAATCAGTCTGCGGCGAGCCTGTTTCTGCTGCTTCCTAAACGACATTAGAATAGTAGAAGTTGAATCTTTAAAAAATTGTGTAAAATATTTCAACTTCTACTATTTTTTGTGTAAAATAGAAAGTGTATAAAACGCTTACATTCCTTTTTCGCTATAAAGACGTGGGTGAACCGGCCTTTTTTTAAAAAAATGCCGAAAAGCCTTCGTACACTTTTGGTTATTTATCGAGCGAGCGTTCAGTCGATGGTTATTCATTAGGCTGGTAGAGGAATGTTATTTTTTGCGAAATGGTGACTGAAAATTGAGAAAAGGGGGAATTTTTTGTGGGGAGAACAGCTATTTTAAGTGGGGTTAGAACACCTTTTGGGAGGTTTGGTGGTGGATTAAGCAGCTTCACGGCATCACAACTTGGGGGATTTGCGATTAAAGAAGCACTGAAGCGGGCAGGTGTAACCCCTGAAGACGTTCAAGAAGTCATTTTTGGAACTGTTTTACAAGGGGGGCAAGGACAGATTCCATCTCGTCAGGCAGCACATGAAGCTGGTCTACCATGGGAAGTAAAGACTGAAACAATTAATAAGGTTTGCGCCAGTGGACTTCGCAGTGTAACACTGGCTGACCAAATTATCCGACTAGGGGATGAGGAAGTAATTGTCGCGGGTGGCATGGAATCAATGAGCAATGCGCCGTATTTTATGCCGAAAGCAAGATGGGGCCTACGCATGGGTGATGCAGCCGTTAAGGACATGATGATTCATGACGGGTTAAGCTGCAGCTTTACAGGCGTTCATATGGGAACCTATGGGAACTCAACAGCAGAAGAGTTCGGTCTTACCCGTGAAGCTCAGGACGAATGGTCCCTTAGAAGCCATGTACGAGCGCTTGCGGCCATTGAGAGCGGCAAATTTGCCGAAGAGATTGTGCCGGTCGAAGTTCCTCAACGCAAAGGGCCTGCAACAATGGTTGAACATGATGAAGCTCCAAGGAAAGATACCTCTTTAGAAAAACTCGCAAAACTCGGACCGGCCTTTGGCGGCGGTACCATTACAGCCGGTAATGCCCCAGGGGTCAATGACGGTGCCGGGGCCCTAATATTGATGAGCGAAGAAAGAGCTTTACGCGAAGGCAGAAAAGTGGAAGCAGTAATTATCGGCCAGGCAGCAGTTGCCGTTGAGGCGAAAAACTTTCCACAAACACCTGGCCTTGTCATTAATGAAATTTTACGAAAAACTGGCAAGAGACTTGAGGAAATCGACTTATTTGAAATTAACGAGGCCTTTGCGGCAGTGGCATTAGCCAGCGGACAAATCGCTGACCTCGATCCGGAAAAAGTTAATGTAAACGGGGGAGCAGTGGCTTTGGGTCACCCAATCGGTGCGAGCGGAGCGCGGATTATTATCACATTAATGCATGAATTAAAGCGCCGTGGCGGCGGAATCGGCATTGCTGCTATTTGCAGCGGCGGAGGCCAGGGTGATGCGATTATGATTGAGGTGCCTAGAGGTTAATAGATTCATAGATATACAAAGTGGAGGGGAAAGCATGAAAGTCAATAAAGTGATGGTAATTGGAGCAGGGCAGATGGGTTCAGGGATTGCCCAGGTTTGTGCCCAGGCAGGGTACAGCGTTTTATTAAATGACTTAAAACCGGAATATGTAGAACGCGGTTTAGGGGTAATCAATAAAAATTTATCCCGAAATGTGGATAAAGGCCGGATGACAGATGACCAAAAAGCAGAGGTATTGAACAGACTTATTGCCTCAACAGACTTAAACGATGCAGCCAACGTAGACCTCATTATCGAAGCAGCTGTTGAAAATATGGAAATCAAAGCAAAAATTTTCTCACAACTGGATGAAATTGCGCCGGAGCATGCGATCCTGGCAAGCAACACCTCCTCGCTGCCAATCACTGAAATCGCTGCAGCCACAAAGCGGCCGGAAAAAGTCATTGGCATGCATTTCATGAACCCTGTTCCGGTCATGAAACTAGTTGAAATTATCCGCGGCTTAGCAACAGCGGATGAAGTGTACCAGGTCATTGAAGATATGACAAAAACCCTAAACAAAGTACCTGTTGAAGTAAATGACTTCCCAGGTTTCGTCTCGAATCGTATTTTAATGCCAATGATTAACGAAGCCATTTACACCCTATATGAAGGGGTTGCCACGAAGGAAGCAATCGACGAAGTCATGAAGCTGGGAATGAACCATCCAATGGGACCATTGACACTGGCTGATTTTATCGGTTTGGATACATGCCTATATATTATGGAAACCCTGCACGAAGGCTTCGGCGACGACAAATACCGACCTTGCCCGCTGCTTCGCAAATATGTTAAAGCAGGCTGGCTTGGTAAGAAGACCGGACGGGGCTTTTACACATACGAGTAAATTGTTTTTTAAAAATATAGATTTCCTTGGGAAAGGGGCACTGAGGATGGATACTGCTACTTTATTTTCTCCAAAAGGAGAGATCAACATGAATCTCACATTTACAGAAGAGCAGGAAATGATGCGAAAAATGGTGCGCGATTTTGCAATGGGCGAGATTGCCCCATTTATTGAAAAAATGGAAAATGGGGAGTTTCCGCGTGAAATTCTTCGAAAAATGGGCGAACTTGGATTGATGGGCATCCCGGTTCCAGAGCAATATGGCGGTGCCGAGATGGACTTCATTTCCTATATTATCGCTATAAACGAGCTTTCAAGGGTCAGCGCTACCATGGGCGTCATTCTATCCGTTCACACATCGGTGGGGACCAACCCGATTCTATATTTTGGAACGGAGGAGCAAAAGCAAAAGTTTGTACCGAAGCTGGCTTCCGGGGAATATTTGGGGGCCTTTTGCCTCACAGAACCCAGCGCCGGTTCTGATGCAGGCAGCTTGAAGACACGTGCAGTCCGGGACGGCAGTCATTACGTGATCAACGGTTCGAAAGTATTTATCACAAATGGCGGCGAGGCAGACATTTATGTTGTTTTTGCCAAAACGAATCCTGATTCCGGCAGCAAAGGGGTCTCGGCGTTTATTGTAGAAAAAAATACACCTGGTCTGGTCATTGGCAAAGATGAGAAAAAAATGGGACTCCATGGTTCTAGAACTGTCCAGCTGACGTTTGAAGATATGCGGGTGCCGGTGGAGAATCTGCTAGGGAACGAAGGAGAAGGCTTCAAAATTGCAATGGCGAACCTCGATGTCGGCCGTATAGGTATCGCGGCTCAGGCACTTGGCATTGCTGAGGCAGCACTCGAAGCGGCCACTGCCTATGCGAAAGACCGCCAGCAATTTGGAAAGCCAATCGCCGCCCAGCAAGGAATCGCCTTCAAACTTGCGGACATGGCGACCAGCGTAGAAGCTGCAAAACTTTTAGTCTATCGTGCCG
>NZ_JBALNY010000002.1:48639-48907 GCF_036962145.1 Bacillus sp. JJ1764
TTCGCAGCCGTGGCTTAAAATGCAGTCAGGAAGCCTCAATGGCCAAACTCTTTGCCTCGAAAACCGCCGTAGAAGTCGCAACAGAAGCCATCCAAGTATTTGGCGGCTATGGTTATACCGAGGATTACCCGGTCGAGCGATACTTCCGCGATGCCAAGGTAACGGAGATCTACGAAGGGACCAGCGAGATTCAGCGCATGGTCATTAGTAAGCATCTTTAGGAAACACGTAGATAAACGGGAAAATCCGTTGATAAAAACGGGAAACG
>NZ_JBALNY010000002.1:49035-49388 GCF_036962145.1 Bacillus sp. JJ1764
AAAACGGGAAACGCGTTGATAAACTGAAAATCACGTAGATTTCCTCTCTCTCATGTAGAAATACTAATACCAATTTTCAAAGCCCAAACCGGCTAAATTTTTCAAAAAAGGGGACTTATAACATGCATTTCCAATTGTCCGAAGAACATGAAATGATTCGTAAAATGGTTCGTGATTTTGCAAAAAATGAGGTGGGGCCAACAGCCGCGGAGCGCGACGAGGAAGAGCGCTTTGACCGAGAAATTTTTAACAAAATGGCAGAGCTTGGATTGACGGGGATTCCGTGGCCGGAGGAGTATGGCGGAATCGGTAGCGATTATCTTGCTTATTGTATCGCCGTTGAGGAGTTATCC